>JAGXLV010000004.1 GCA_018334495.1 Oleiphilaceae bacterium | reverse complement strand
GGACAAGGCTTACCAATAGGGGTGCGGGTATTGAATCGCCGGTGGCTGCTATTGGCCTTGTTGTGGATGATCAATGCCTCGGGCCACACCGCCACCCGAGTTGAGTGCCCCGTCCCGGGCGTCATCCTTTTCAGTGACCAGACGGTGGACGGCAAGTTGGCATGTAAAGCGGTTGGTACAGCGCTTAGGTTTATGCGTGGCCAGGGCTTCCGTGTCGATGTCCGCTTTACTATTGCCTTAGTCGATCGTCCTCTGAGCCTGCATGGCTCGGAAGTGGCAGGCACCTACGATTCCCGGAGCTTTCATATCGAGGTTCCCTATTTCAGCCGGGCACAAGAGATGGCGCAACGCCACCCGCCATTCCGTATGAGCATGAGCCATGCGTTGTGGCAAAGCTTCGTGGCGCACGAGGTCGCCCACGCGGTGGCACAAGCCAATTTCCAGATACCGAAGCCTTCACTTGAGGCACATGAATACATCGCTTACGTGGTCCAGCTCGCGACTCTTCCGGAGCCGCTGCGGCAGCAGTTGCTGGCCTCGTTCAGTAATCCGGCGTTCGAGCATGAGAGACAAATTAACCAAATTTTTCTGGAGTTGGACCCGGAGGTCTTTGCGGTAAAGGCCTTCCGGCACTTTCTCGCCCAGCCAGATCCGAAGGCATTTTTTCAACGTCTGCTGAATAGCGGGCTCCGTTCGCGCCATTAACGTTGTTTAGATCAACGGGTCATGTTGCTTATTCCGGCTTCAACGGGAAGGCGCCACTAACTTAGAGTTGGGGGCGCCTTCGAAAACAGAGGATTTAGTATGTTTGAGGCCAGTGACGTCGATTTCGCGGCGCCACTGTTCGAAGTCCAAAAGTTAAGGGCGAACTCCGCTGAAGTTGACGGCATTGTTACTCTAACATCAATTTTGGCGCGCTTGGAGGAGAAGTAGAAGCTGCTTCTTCTACCAATATCTCGTAAGGCCCCACACTATGGATTGATGAACTGCGGACAACTCCGTCATCTAATAAAAGGCCATCACTACCCACTGTCCCGAGAGATTTCGCAGCCTGTTTATCGGGATCGCCAAAGTTGATACCGGAAGAATTCGCCCCTAAGCTAAGATTCGGCACTGGGTCGTCGCTGAGGCTGGAAAAATCCAGACTGGCCTCAAAAAAGGTCCCATTTTCGAAAGCCCGGGAGTGGTTTCCGCAGCCTGCATAAGAAGATGTCAGCAACATGGAACTGGAATTTGGCGCTTGGCTGAGCCAGTCTGAGCCGTTAAACCAGGACCAGATTACATTGTTAGACTCACGAACGGTCTCTGGCGCCATTAACGCGCCCACCAAAATATTGTTAAATAAATGCAATCCCGAACCATCAAAACCATCAGCTTTGCTATGCACGACTAAAGCAGTGTTGTAACGATATCTTGCATCCTTGGTGAAGCCGTCACAGGAGCCCTCCCTAGGCCTCGCAAAAAGAAGATTATTGATAACTTTAAAGTTCTCCCCGAGGTTATAGATACGCAGGGCGTAATAGTTGTTTGTACTGAATATTGCGTTATTTTCAATAGTTATATTTGAATAGGCTGATTCACCGCCGTCAGCGTCCGGCGAGTAAAACATGACCCCCGATGAACTGCCCATATCGTGCAACAGATTACCTTTAATGAGCAGATCCCCGCTTCGGACAGAGATAATGCTGGCATGCGGATTTTGTACGGCGTCCGGGTCCTCCGGGTAAGACGTATAAGGGGCGCCTTTCACATGGTTCGCTTCGATGACCCCAGCCTGATTTCTACCCGAGTACTTTATACCAGAGCCAGCCTTGGGCATTATTAAATTCCGATGAATTATGGTTCCAGTGGATCCACCTACCATAAGCCCCGTGTGTATCTCATGGACGTGGTTGCCAGCTATAGAAACGCTATCTGAACCGGAGATCTGGAGCCCAGTGGTGCCCTGACCGGATTTTGCCCACTTTTCCCCCAGTATTTCATTATTGAGAATTTCAACCGAACGCACGTTTTCCAACGACACAACTCGCGTCCCGGCGGCGCCGCGAATTCGGAATCCGTCAAAACGAATAAAACCGTTTTGAAGCTCTGGAAAAATGACAGAAACCCCACTAATTGTTGGTGTTTCTCCTTCCGCCGCCTCAAACGTGATGAAGTCGTCGAGTTCTGAGCGGGGATTACTGATCGAGAAGGCGTCATAGGTGCCGCCGGAGACGACAACCGTCGACCCAGACGGAGCAATCATCCATGCTTCAAGTAACGTCTGCCAAGGATTAGCCTTTGACCCGTCGGTTCCAGTTTGTTGATTGCCTCCATCTACATAATAAATAGAAGCATTTGCCGAGACAGAAGAAAGCGATAATCCAATAAAGAGCATGGCCATTAAAAAAAGAGAGACACGACTAAATGAACTAGCCTTACACAAGGGTGTAATCATATTCTTACCATCGTTATTTGGTACATATCCAGCATGCTAACATGGCATCAATGTATACGTGTTAGTCACAGTAGGGCGACTAAGCATTAAAGATCCACACCAAAATGCCCTATTTTTTACAGTACTATGTTTTGCGTTTGAAATAACAAATCGGGAAGGGAGCGTATCAATAAAAAAAGAACAAATCATGATATTTTTGTAAAGCTAGGTTCCATAAAGTCATAGAGCGTAAGATCACTCGCTGGACTCAAAATCATCGTTATTTTCGCGCCGTCAGTCTCCGTCCCGCAATTTTTCGTGCCTTTGAAGCAACTCTTGCGGGGTCAGACAGCGCCTTGATTGTCTCCCAGTAATCCCGGGGGTCACCGTATCTGTTGAAGGGTATCGTCAGAAGTTCTGGCCACATCATACTAATCCCTTCCTGAATGTAAGCTCCAGAGCGACGATATTCAGGCGCCAAACTGAAAAAAATCTCTATTATCTCACGGCTATTGAAAGGACTTATCTCTGTAGTCGAGCCTTTGCAAGCATAGGCATAGGCATGTGCATAAGCCCAGGCGGAAACCCTGAGCTCAGTGTAGGCCAGATCAAGCACCGTATAGCAGTTAAATGACCTAACACCGTTGGCCCAGTTGGCAAGCGGCTCATCCAGCCTGGGATGACGCTTCAGGCCAAACCTTGCTAGTAGCTCTGCTGTATCTATATGCAAATCTGCATAGTCAGTGTCCCTCCATAGAAAGCCACGGCCAACCTCGGCGCAGATGCCGCTGATAAAATATTTATAGCGAGCAAGTGGCTTCAGAGATGGGCTGTAATACTGATTGTTACCTCCAACACAATGCGAAGCTTTATAGCGCCAAGTCTGACGCTCTTCGCGCGACGCGAGAATACAAGGCAATACACTGTGTTTCATTTCTTTACCAAGCGCAGTGACCTTTTTCGCCAAGTAGACATCGCGTTCGCTCCCAGGCAAATCCATAGTAATCAGATCAATATTTGCAAGAGAGTTACGGCACCCTGCCAGGAGCATACGGCTGTCCTTCCCACCTGTGATAGCAAGCACAGTAGGCCCATCGTTTTTCATGGCCTCGACGGCTGCGGTTATCAGTTGCGATATACGCTCAGCAGCTTTAGAAAGCGGCAACGTGGACGTGAAGTCCTGCCGTGGCCAATGACGCTTTGTTTGACGTGATCTCAGATCGAGATAGTGGTTGGCAAGCAGCCGTTTCACACCATGATGCGCCGTTAGGCCTGCGGGAAACCAGCCGTTTTTTTCAACGCCAAGCGCTTCGTACAACCCCTGGTCGAAATTATCGACATAGGCTTGGTCGTCGAGCAATAAACCGGTTGTACTTGCTGCCACTGACTTATCAGACAGGTAAACGAGCGAAAGAGAGCCACAAGGATCAAGATAAATTCTTGAATAATTCTCCGTTTCTAATATGAGAATCCAAGAGCCTGAGTATCGATAAACCTGATTTTCAACCTCTTGCGCCAAGTCAGGATCGTTCGCGCCAACGTCCAGACAAACGTTGCCAATAACCACCCTGGACTGTTCAGTATCTATGAGCACACCCAATATTATTCCAAGCGCCACGCCTTCGCGATCGAAAAGCGGATGAAGCTGGAGTTGGCTGTCGTACTCGAGTGTCAGTTCTCCGATTTGCAACCAGTTTTCAAGCTGCAATAGCCTGCCATAAAAAGAAACACAGAATTGTCCGAGTTTACTTTTTTGAGACAAGACAGTTGTATCCATACAATGAACCTCCTCTCACCAAAAGTGCTGCCAACGAATATCAGAGTTAAGTCTGTAAATCCTTTCTGTCAGCCTTCAGAAACCAAACACCGGCCCCGAGAAAAAAGAAAAGATAAACAAACAGATTGTTCCAGAAGTGAACGGTACACCCGGCTACCAGAAAACTTACTAACGAGATTGCCCAGCCTAGCCTTAATTTCCTATGCCGAGAGGGGATTCCGCGCCATCCAGACGCTGTAATAATTAAAAAAGGTAGTACGAAAGTGACGAAACCCGGTATGCCGAAAACCATCGCGGTAAGTAGCCAGAAATTATCAATACTATTACTGTACATCCACACCGGCCGCACCCAGTCATTGAAGCCGATTCCGAAAACAGGATTGCTTTGTATATTGACAAGGCCTGATTCGTAAATAGCTATCCGATAATTTGCAGTCTGAGCGTTAAATGCCAGGTAATCGAAAAAGACCCTGATCCCCGATCGATTCGACACTGTATCGATAGTGAAATAGAAGGTTACGAATAAAATAAAAAGCAAAAGCCATCTGTGAGATACGTGGCGGGTTCTCATCTCCCACGACAACAAAACCAGTTGCACAGCCAGTGCAGCGAGCGCACCGGTCGACACTGAGGAAAGCGCCGCCGCGACCGCTGCGAGAGCAGGCAAATTCCGGAACCGGGGCTGCCCCAGAGTTCGTGGCGCTCCCATCCAAAGAAGACTTACGGCGCTGGCTGCGAAAACGCCCAGAAGAATTGGGTGATCAAACGGCCCGAGCGCGCGGTAGAACCCATGCCTCGGATCCATTCCCGTGTATGGCTCCGACCCGGCGATCAACGCAGATACGGTTTTAATAGGGAATGTTCCGCTAATGCTTTCAAAAATAACAAAGGGAACCAGTACTACAAGTAATAAAGAGAGAATTGCGATAAAACCCCGGAAACCTCTTTCATTTATTATGTAAACTCGTGCCACCAGATAACCACCACCCATTTCCAACATCCTGATACCGCCAGACTCAATGGCAGTATCGCCGCCATGATGATGCCAAAAAACAACGAAACCCCATAACAGATGTAACGCTATAAAAAAATCGATGCTGTTAAGAACGTGTGCCCGGTCAGAAAGGAGTTTCATTATGCCTGGAATGAAAGCAAGCAGAAGCACAACTCGGTAAGGGGTGATGCGCAGTGAGCCAATTGTAAAAGAAAGCTCTGTTGGGACGAAAAGTGTGATTAACAGCAAAGCGGGCCACAGGGGGCACCACTTCACGATTCTTAAAGCATGCGCCACCGGTGCTTCGTTATTGTATTGATTATGTTCAGTGGCCAATGCCATGGGCTTACCTCGACCTGCGGCTCTTGGGCCCAAAAAATAAGTAGCCCCTGACTATGGCCTTTAGAATGATCAAACTGTCGTCATCTAATAGCAAATTCTCGCCCGCTCTTTTTCCGTACGGATAAGGGTGCGTCTTACCCGCCCCAGTAAACGGCGTACCTTTGGTCGCCAGCCGGAATATTGGGCTGGATCCACCGACGCGCCCTGAACGTATTTCGCATCAGCTTTCATGATTTCAGTCCACTGGCGGATCGTCGTCGCACCAAAATTTTTACAGGTCAGCGGCATCCGCCGGGCCAGATCCTCGTCAGTCTTCAACATCGTATTTGGGGACCTCGGATCGTCCATATGTTCCTGATGCAGGAATGGGTAATACCACCCGTTTTTCCATCCAAGTTCGGTTAACCGAATGCAGTACCTCGTGAAATTTTCCAACTCTCTGATACGCCCCGCCTGCTCTACGCACGCCCGCCTCATTAAATAACCGCTGCCTTCGATCCAGCAATTGACCAGCAACCTGTGCCCCTTTTGAAATTCCTGGATCTTTTTCCGGGCCAGGTTTGGGACGAAATCCTCCTCCTGGAACCGCCAACAACCCAGCACACCAAACTGTTCCTCGTCAGCGTGCGCCTGCCGCAGCGTATCCGCCCATCCATCGGGCATAAGACAATCATCATCAACCTTGGATAAAAAATCTCCTTCCGCGTTGTCGAAGAGCCAGTTGGTAGGTTCCCGGAGTTTTTTGTTTTCAATGCTGTGATGAAACTTATAAACATTGGGATGGCTGAGAGCGTCGCGTACAATCGCCAGGGTTTCCTCGTCGTTCCCGTTGTGCCAGAGCCAGACCCGCATGTTGCGGTCGCAGGTCGCCAATAACCGGGACAGGGCCAATCGCGTATAATCCGGCCGGTTATATGTAATCATCAAGATGTCGATTGTTGTCATCTTATTCACTACTCCTCCGTGAAAAGTGAAATACCCTGCCTGTTCGCCCTAATTTTTGTTCAGGACTGTGCCCAGAAAGCTTGCTGAAGATAAATGCTCCATGCTTTCCTCTATTTCCGCCCAGGATGACTCCCTATCGCCGACGACAAGCAACACACAGTCTATTTTGGGAAGAACCGCTATGGCATCATCGCTCCCCAGTAAAGGCGGAAGGTCAAAAATGACCACTCTGTCGGTATAACGTGTCCGCAGCTCAGCTATTAAATCACCGACGCCGGATGACGACAGCAGCTCCGCAGAGTTCGGCTCAGGCTGGTACATCGGCATCAGCAAGAGACGCGGCATATCCGGGTTAACAAGGGCATCCGCCACGTCAGCGCGCCCATGTAAGACGTCTGCAAGCGAATAACCCTCCGTTATCCCGAGATAATTTGCGACCTGGGGTCTGCGGAAATCAAAATCGACCAACAAAGCGGTTCGGTCTGTCATCTGTGCAATTTTAATCGCCAGGTTGATTGCAACCACCGTCTTCCCACAGCCCGATCTTGGCGAAGTGATAGCAAGAGTACGCCACCCGTTTTTCTCCATCTCCTGCAGGACCTTGGTGCGCAAAACACCAAACTGACTTCTGCGAGGGTCGCCTGGATCCGCTGCGACAATTCGGTCCCGGGACGAATTGGTCAAAGAGAACGGCACTATGCGCGTTCGTCGGTAAACGATTGTTTTCCCAATCCGGGGCTCGCTTTCACCTTTCTCGCATTGTTCGGCTTGCACAGCGACAGAATCCGACTCACGTCTCATTTTTACGACTGCCTGCTTGATCCTTTCCATCAGTAATCCTTAGCTCCAGAGCGTGGCCATTCTCAGGACAAGAAAACCCAGATCCGTATGAAAGAAATGAATAAGGACTCCTGCGAAGATCAGTGAAGCAACACTCAGAGCCAGCATGCCAAATATTCGTAACCGTTGGCGGCGCATATCAGCGCGATTTTTTATATAGGGAATGACGGCAAGCGGCGATTGGCGCATAAATTGGCTAAGGGCGGCCCTCCCGTTTACCCTCGGGCTTAGCGACGCGAAGAGCACCACCAACCCCCCGGCGTTCGCGACTGTCAGGAAGGCGCCCGCTAACAGAATCCTTTTACGATCGGGTCGCGCCGGCGTGTCCGGGGATAGAGGAGGTTCAAGAAGCGAGAAATTTTCCGCCCTGTTTTCATCCTCAAGGGTCTCTGAAATACCGGCATCAATTTGTTTTGCGCGGAACTCGTCGTATTTATCACGGGCATTGGCGTAGTCCCGCATTATTCCTGTCAGCGTCCTTTGGACCTGAGGCGTCTGCAGTATCTGCTCTTCAACCTCTGCAACACGATTGCGTAGTTGGTCTTCCTTTTTTCTCAGGGCGTCCTGGTCGGAACGCATTGCATTAATCTGCGCCTGGATTTTGGCTGTTTGAACGTCCGACTCAGAGAGCGGCGGTTGCAAAAACTCACTTTCAGGAATGGCGCTCGCTTTCCTGGCTTCAATCCGCCGACGTAACGCCTGCATATCAGGATGGCGAGAGGTAAAACGAAGATCCAACTGCTCGTATTTGGCTTCCAGCTCTGGCACAGATAATTCATGGTCATCCCTGCTGGAGGAAGACCCGAGGCGGCGACCGGAGCGGGCATAGGAAAGTTCAATATCGAGAGAACGGAGCTGCTCCTGGGTTGATCTGAATTCCCTCCTGACATTACCCAGATCAGACTCGAGGCGTTGCAGCATTGCCATACGTATTTCCAGGTGCTCCGGTAATGCATTGGCATGACGTTGTTTGTAATCAGCCAGGGCCTCTTCACGCCTGGAGAGTTCTTCTTGCAGTTTGTCGGCTTCACGCTTAAGAAAGGCGGTCGCCTCCGTGGCTCGTGCTCTGCGAACACGCGCATTTTCGCTTAAGAATAACCTGACTAACTCGCTTGCCACACTCTGCGCTATATCGGCGGACGCGTCTTCAAAGGCGACTTCGAAAGCAATCGCCCTGGCCCCATGCCCTGGCCCCTCGGACATAGGACGCAGGCTTATAGACTCGCGCATTCGTTTGACTAATTCTGATCGTTTTATTACGTTCTTGTCGTTTGCATAGAGCTCATATTTTTCAGCGATCTGCAGGAAGTTTCTGTGAGTCATTATTCTTTGGCTAATAACCTGAACTCGTTCTTCAGCAGACAGATTGTTGGTAAAAGGTACAAATTCTGATGGTATCTGCGATGACTCAGCCAGAATAATGCCGGCAGAACGGAACACCGGGGGTAAGGTCAAGGCAATAGTCAATGTCAACAAAAGAATCCCGACAGACAGGCAAAAAAGAAGCCCTGAGCGTTGACGAGCAACGGTGAGATAGTCTTTAAGCGTCAGCTGATAACGATGTTTTGCCATGATGGATCAGGAGCCTGTGTCGCGGGTCACTGAACTTTGCTTCTGTTGAAGTTTCAGAAACGAGTACGCTTAAACAGACTTTATTGTCGGGATAATGCTGTAAACCAGAAATAGCCCTTTAGGGCTAGCACTAGAACGCAGGCCATCCTCTCGCAACAGAGTCGTTGGCCAGTGTGCGTGGTCCGCCGCTGTAATTGGCTCTTTATGTTGCTTCACCAATAAACTTCAGCCTGCGCAAGATGGATACCGTTGCTGTCTTTTTGTGACAAGGATGGTCGGACACCTGGGGGCAATGGCCAGTCTATTTCCAACGCAGGGTCGCTCCACAACAGGCAACGTTCCTGAGATGGAGCATAGTATTCACTGCACTTGTACTGAAATTCAGCGGGCCCTTTGATAACGTAAAAACCGTGAGCGAAGCCGGGCGGTATCCATATCTGACGCTTGTTGTCCCCATTGAGATTAAAGCTCACCCAACGACCAAAGGTGGGTGAGCGCCGACGCAGGTCGACCGCAACATCGAATACCTCGCCGGCGGTCACTCGCACGAGTTTCCCCTGCGGATGACCGATTTGATAGTGGAGTCCCCGAAGCACGCCTTCTGCTGAGAAACTATGGTTATCCTGTACGAAATCCGCGGGAATTCCCGCCTTTTCATAATTTCGACGCTCCCAAGTCTCCAGGAAAAACCCTCTTTCATCATGAAACACTTTTGGCTCCAGGATGAGGACATCAGGTATTGCTGATGCGTGAACTTTCATCTCGGAACAGCCTCCATGAGGACACGTTGCAAATACTCGCCATAACCGTTTTTGATCATAGGTTGGGCAAGAGCATCTAACTCTCCTGCACTGATCCAGCCTTTTCGGTAAGCAATCTCTTCGGGACAAGCCACTTTTAATCCCTGACGTTTTTCCAGGGTTGCAATGAACTGGCCCGCATCAAGCAATGAATCGTGAGTGCCGGTATCAAGCCACGCGTAGCCACGCCCCATGATCTCTACACCCAGTTGCTTTTGCTTGAGATAACAGGCATTAACTTCCGTTATTTCCAGCTCACCTCTTTTACTGGGTTTTATCTCTGCAGCGATATCACAGACCTGGTTATCATAAAAATAAAGACCCGTGACGGCGTAATTGCTCCGGGGGTGCATAGGTTTTTCTTCAATGCTCGACGCCTGATTCTGGTCATCGAACTCGACAACACCATAACGTTCCGGGTCCTTGACGTGATAGGCAAAAACCGAAGCCCCCTCCCGCCGGGTTGTGGCTTTTTCAAGAAGCGCTTTCAGGTCGTGGCCGTAAAATATATTGTCACCCAGGACCAATGCGCTCGGATGGTCGTTGATGAAATCCCGGCCTAGAACGAAAGCCTGTGCCAGACCATCCGGCGCTGGCTGGATGCAGTAGCTGAGATGAAGCCCCCAACTGGAGCCATCGCCGAGCAACTCATAAAATCTGGGTATGTCCTGAGGCGTGGAAATAACCAGTATTTCCCGAATTCCGGCTAACATAAGTGTGGTGAGAGGATAATAAATCATTGGTTTGTCATAGACCGGCAATAACTGTTTGCTTGTGGCCAGTGTGGCTGGATAAAGGCGCGTCCCAGCGCCACCTGCAAGAATAATCCCTTTCCTTGTCATCATGACGAATGATCCAGAATCTCAGTTAAAAAATTGGCCACGCCGGTTTCCCAGGGCGGCAGGCGCAGATTGAAAGTTTGGGTGAAACGATGCGTATCCAGACGTGAATTAAGTGGCCTTGTCGCGGGTGTTGGATAGTCAGCAGTAGGCACCGGCAGGATAGCCAGAGGTGTCAGGCTATCTCCGGCACCTCTGCGTCGAGCCATTTCAAGAATAAAGTATGCGTAGTCATACCAGGACGTCTCACCGCTTGCCGTCAGGTGGTACAGGCCAGACACTCCCGGCCGTTGGATTGCTTCCCTTATAGCGTGGGCGGTTGCGTCTGCGATCAACTCAGCGCCTGTGGGAGAGCCAAATTGGTCATTCACAATTTGTATAATCTCGCGCTCCGCGGCAAGGCGTAGGATTGTTTTTGGAAAATTCCTTCCGCGAATGCCAAAAACCCAACTTGTTCTGAAAATCAGATAAAGGCATCCGCTTGCTTTGATCGCCTCTTCTCCCTCAAACTTACTGGCGCCATAAACGTTGATAGCCGCAGTTGCGTCACCTTCCCTCCACGGAGTTCTGCCGGTTCCATCAAATACATAGTCTGTTGAGTAATGCACCAGCCAGGCACCAGTCTCGCAGGCCAGCTTTGCCAGTGCAGCGGGCGCCCGGGCGTTAATCTGATGTGCGACCTCTGATTCCGACTCCGCACTGTCTACATTCGTATAAGCGGCGGCATTGACAATTACGTTCGGGCGAAACTGTCGAAGGACTCGGGCAACTTCCGATATACAGCCCAAATCGCCGCCTTCCATATTGCGGGTGAGTGCAAGCAACTCCCCAACAGGGGCCAGGGCTCGCCGTAGCTCCCAGCCGATCTGGCCATTAGCGCCGAACAGCAATAGTTTCAAAGTGCTTCACCATAGTGTTGTGAATCTTGTTTATGGGAGCGGTCAGATTGAGGATTTCTGAGAACCTGACGTAGCCACTGAGAATTATCCAGGTACCAGCGCGTGGTTTTCTCGATACCCGACTCAAAGGTTTCCTCTGGCTGCCATCCCAGTTCGGTCGTGATACGGCTGTCATCAATCGCATATCGTCGATCGTGCCCTGGGCGGTCAGTAACAAATCTGATTAAGCTGTCGTAACCACTGCCGACTAACGGAACCAGTTTGTCCAGGCACAGACAAATATGCCGGACGACTTCAAGATTGGTTTTTTCGGTTTTTCCACCAATGTTATAAGTTTGCCCGACCCTGCCTTTAGCCAGAATGCACCGCAGGGCTCTGGCGTGATCTTCGACGAACAGCCAGTCTCTAATATTGTCGCCGCGTCCATAAATTGGTAACTCAGCGCCTTCAAGAGCGTTGAGAATCATTCGGGGAATAAGCTTTTCCGGAAACTGGAATGGGCCAAAATTATTGGAGCAATTACTGACTATAACTGGCAGCCCGTAGGTTCGGTGCCATGCTCGAGCCAAATGGTCACTTGACGCTTTACTTGCCGAATAAGGTGAACTGGGCGCATAAGGAGCGTTCTCGCAAAAAGGTTTTTCGTCTGCGGAAAGGTCACCAAAGACTTCGTCAGTGGAAATATGGTGGAATCGGAAAAGTGCTTTATCGCTTGGTTGCACGCTGTCGAGGTAGCTACGTGCCGCCTCAAGCAGGGTATAGGTTCCAACGATGTTTGTTTGTATGAAGGGAGCCGGATCCGTTATGGAACGATCGACATGGGTTTCGGCAGCAAGGTTCATCACCGCGTCAGGCTTATACTGTTTGAAGAGGCGGTCCAGGGCCTGGCGATCGCATATATCAGTAGCTTCAAATCGATAGCGGGGGTGGTCTCGAACAGTTGAAAGAGATTCAAGGCTGCCAGCATAGGTCAGCTTATCCACATTAATAACTTCTGCGTCGGTCTCTGCCAGATACTGTCGTATAACTGTTGAACCAATGAAACCCGCACCGCCTGTGACAAAGATTCGCATCAGTGCTTAACCTTCCGTTATTTTTTAGTCGGAGCTCGATTTTCACTGCATGTTATTGCCTTCGAACGTTTCACGCGCTAACTGGAAGACCACCGCCCAGGCGGACAAAAAAGGCGTAAGGAGAAAAGGCAGTACATTGATCTATTTAATGGCGAAAGCCGCTACCGATCCTAGGGCCCGTTAGAGCTAATCAGGCAAATTATCAATAATCAGGATCAGTTAAATGACCAATTTCCCTGGTGGAGGAAAAACCATCGGTGAATATGGAACATGCCCCGCCTTGAGACTTTGGGGGCATCTTCTCATCTTATTGGATAGAATATTTTTGCATTAAGTATTGCAAAACCTGCTCTTGCTCCTCTTCTGACAGCGCCCTGCTATACACAAAGAGGGCGGCAACCTGCATATCTACATAGGGCTTGCTGTCAATTTCCGCACCTAGAACGAGACGGTTGAGGACGGTGTTGTATTCATTAACACGAGTATCTATCAGAATGCCGTTTCGGTAATGAGCGAGTGTTCCGGCTTCCAGGACAACCGACTGGATCAGCCAACCCGCACCAGTCCCACCGATGCCGGAACTAAAATCAGTGGGCGTACACCATCCTTGTATCATCAGTTCGCCCGCAGGATTTACGATGGTTCCAAACATCTGATTGCAGGAGTTGTTACCAAAGCCAAAGCCGCCATAACCAGTACCGCGGTAATTGCCCACCAGATAAACGGTACGGTCAGTGTTACCCACTGGAAAGGCATTTAACGTGGCAGTGCGCTCAAGTTTGTCGGCGGTGCCATCAAAATCGATGACCGGATAGCCATTCAGTGCCCCTGTGAGTAACAAGGGTGCTCCGGCGGCCACCAGATCGTTGGCAAGCCCTGACTGATCCGCCCAACCCAGGACTGTGACTCCATCTGAAGAGGTCATTACTCCGTTGTCTCCCTCCAGCCTCAGAACCAAACCAGCCCCAGGAACCATGGTCTCAATGGCGAGACTGACTGCGGCCTCGTTGGAAATCAGACCCGTGTTATCGAGCACCTGGTAATTGAAACTATCCGTTGTCGTCATGCTTCCGTCATGGGTGTAGTCAATCTCACCTGTCACCGGATCGACCACTATCGCCCCAGCGGCAGGTGCCTGGGAAGCAAAGACAGAGGTCGCATCGAGTGTGCCGTCGATATCCGAATCGTTAGCCAGGACATTCAATCGTATCGTGCTGCCCTGGGCCACTGACCCCATATCATCCAAAGCCACCGGCGATCCGATCTCATCAGCCAGTTTGAAAAACACGGAGTCAGTAGCGTCCTGCCCTGAAAGGGGTGAATGGGCGCTGTCTGCTAGCTCCGCTTTTATCAAATGCTCCCCCGGAGCAATGTTAAAGAACGTATAGTCTCCGGATGAGGGGTCAGCAATGCTCTCGTGCGCCAACTCGTCAATGCTTAAATCCAAATGATCATAGCCAGTGCCTGACAACTCGAAGCTCACGGTGACGGAGCTTCCCTGCAAAAATGCCGCCGGTTCTGGTGAAGTAATGATCACGCTTGCCTCCGGTGCCGTGACCGTCATGATCACCGAAGCAGAATTTGAGCTCAGGCCCTCCAGGTCCGAAACAGCGTAAGTAAAACTATCAGTTTCAGTCGTTACACCGTCATGCTGATAGAGAATTTCTCCAGTACCGGTATCGACGGTGGCATTGCCAGATGCGGGCGGCGTAACAATTACGACCGATGCGGGGTCCAATGCCCCTTCCGGATCCGAGTCATTTGCCAGTACGTCTATGGTCGCATCGCTTCCCTGCACCACAGTGCCTGTATCGTCTTCTGCAATCGGAGGATTGTTGTCGGTGGTAGAGGTCACCGTAATCTCCACTGTCGCAACGTTTGAGAGGCTACCGAGGTTATCAGCGACCTGATATTTAAAAACATCAAGGCCCTCTGTGCCGTAATTACTGTAGATCACAGCACCCGAGTTGTAATCAATCTCAAGGGAACCGTTCGCTGAATTCTCAGTAATAACCAATGAAGCCGGATCAATGCTTCCGTCGGGGTCGGTATCGTTGCTCAGGACATCAATGCTTATGGTGTCGCCACTGGAAATGCTGGCGCTGTCGTCAAGCGCCGTCGGCGCCTGATTTATTGCCGCATCGGAGAAATATTTGTCCTGCAGATAATCCTGTACCTCAATCTGCTCCGTTGGGCTCAAAGCACGGTTGTATACCAGAACAGCGGCCACATCCATGTCGAGGTAAGGATTACTGTCAATTTCGGCTCCAAGGACGAGTCGAGTCAAAACTGTATTAAAGCTATTACTGGCGTTATCAATAAGTTCGCCATCGCGATAATGGCTGAGTTGGCTGCCCTCAAGAACCGCCGACTGAATCAGCCATCCACTGCCGGTTCCGGTAATCGTGGAATGAAAATCGGTAGACCTGCACCAGCCCTGAATCATGAGTTCGCCGTTTTTATTGACGCTGGTGCCGAACATTTGATTACAGGCGTCGGTGCCAAAGCCGAAACCACCGTAGCCGGCGCTTTTGTAGTTGGCCACAAAATAGACGGTTCGGTTCTGATTCTCTGCCGGAAAACCATTGAGTTCCAAATTCCGCTCGAATTTGTCGTCAATGCCATCAAAGTTAATGACGGGATATCCGTTGAGCCCTCCAATTTGTAACTGAGGATCGCCGGCGGCAATCAGGTCGTTGCTCAACCCCGATTGGTCCGCCCACGCACTGACCGTGTCACCATTGGCCGTAATGCCACGGTCTGCTTCGATATGCAGTACGAGACCGCTACCTGGAATAGGCTCACCTACGGTCATCGTCACTATAGCTTCGTTGGAAACCAGGCCCGTGTTGTCCAGAACCTGATAGCTAAAACTATCGCTTAAGGCGTCGCTGCCGTCATGAGTGTAGTCGACTGCCCCTGTCGTCGCGTCAACGAGCACACTGCCGTGCTGTGGCAGCGACGTAATGAACACCGACGTCGGATCAAGTTCACCGTCTATATCGACGTCGTTAGCCAGGACATTGACTCTGCTTGTCAGCCCTTGAAGAACGTCATCCTGGTCATCGACAGCCAAAGGCGAACCGATGTCATCCGTGACGAGGATCGAGGCGGACGTCACCGCGCTATCGCTGGGTATCGGGCTGTGATCTTTGTCCACCAGGCTTAGACTAATGTTGTGTTCACCTGGCAGCACGTCGAAAAAAGTGTAAGAACCGGCCCCATCAAAGACAGAAACATGTGGCTGCCCATCGAGACTTATATCCACATGATCGTAGTTACTACCCGATGCCGTGTAATTTAGTGTCACTGAGGGCCCCTGGACGACGTCACCGTCCAGCGGCGAATCGAGGTTAATGACGTCGTCGGGAACTGTCACCTCGATTGAAACGCTCGCCAGGTTGGAGGAAAGCCCGCTTGAATCCGAAACCCGATACGTGAAGGTATCGGGCTCAGTCGAAAGTCCGTTGTGCTGGTAATTGACAATGCCAGTAGATAGATCAACTTCGGCTACGCCGAACTCTGGGGCGTCGATTATAACTAAAGAGCTTTCGTCAAGCGCAGCTTCCGGATCTGTGTCGTTGTCCAGTACCGGTATGTCCACAACGCCGCCGGCCAGGACAGTAGAGAAATCGTCTAGCGCCGTGGGTGCAAGGTTGCCATCGGAACTTACAACTGAGATATTGACGTCTGCGCTATTGGAAACCTGGCCATTCGAATCGGAAAATTGATAACTGAAAATATCCGAGTTGCTTCCACCTGAATGGGTGTAAGTAACTGAACCGGATACCGGATCAACGCTTGCGATACCTTCCGTGGGCTGGTCCACCAGAACCACGGACGTCGGGTCAATCTCACCACTGGAGGCTAAATCATTAGCCAGAACGTTTACTGTTACCGAGCCACCGGACTCAACGGTAGCCTCGTCAGCGGTTGCCACGGGTGGCTGGCTCAAATTAGCTAAATACTTATCGTTGAGAAAGTTATGAACCTGATCCAGTTCCGTCGCAGTGAGGTCCCGATCGTAGACCAACAGGGCTGCAACTTGCATATCCATGTAGTGGCTGCTGTCGAGGTTTGCTCCAACCACAATATTAGATAATTCCGTGGCAAAGTTATGGCGACTCTCATCAATGAGTTGGCCATCCTTGTAGTGCGATAGTGCACCGTCCGCAAGTACCGCAGACTGTATGAGCCACCCTGCGCCTGTACCCATCTCCGCCGCGGGGAAGTTGCTACACCACCCCTCTATCATCAATTCCCCCTTTGGCTTGACGCCCAGACCAAATGCCTTGTCACACGCGCTTGCGCCATACAAAAAGCCACCATAGCCAGTTGAGGCATAGCGGGTCAGTGCCACCACCGTGCGATTCTCATTGTTTGCGGGAAGTCCGTTCAGGGTTGTTCCGCTTCGTTCAAACTTATCCCCCGCTCCGTCAAACGCCACCACCGGATAATCGTTAAACACATTGTCAACCAACTGGGGATCACCGAACCCCGAAAGATCGTTGCCCTGCCCAGAGAGATCAAGCCACTTGGAGCTATTATCTGAATCAACAACAACGGAGTCGGCTTCAAGATGAAGGACGAGTCCGTCGCTGAAGACCTGGTTACAGGTCCCGCCCTCTGAAAAATTGGCAGTAAGTTGTAAACCGGTCTCAGGGACCACAATTTCGTGGCTGAGGGCGCCATTATCAGACCAGGATTCAAAGTTGTACTGAATTCCATCCACACAGACCTGTCCGGCTACCGATACCAAGTGAGAAAAATTGATAAGGCTGTCATAGGTGATTGGTGTCTGCAAAGGCACCCCATCCAGAAACACGTTTGTATTGATCGGGCTTGTCGATAGCTGCACGTTGGCTTTGTCGGGATAGACAGTCACTACATCTGTTGTCGTCAAGCCATCCTCATCGGTAACGGCCAGCTCAAATTCATACCGGGTATCACCATGATAGTCATGGCCCGAGGTGTTAACCTCAAAGGTTCCCGATGAGCCTTCCTGGCCGGTGACTGACGGGTGAGTATGAGTATTGTGGCCAAAACGTATGGTCCAGGAGTAATCACTTTCCTGGAGGAGCTGATCCGGATCGGTTGCAGTACCGCTAAAGGAAATGACCTCTCCGGCTCTAAAAAAAGCGCCATCAAGAGGCTGGTCGACCGTGACACCTGGGGGGTTGCCAACCTGAATCTCTACCGGTTCGGAAAGTACTGTACTGTTACCATCAGTAATTTGAACACGAGCCTGATACACGCCATTTTGTGGGTACTCATAGGCTATGGATTGGCCGGCGACTTCATTTCCGTCACCCGTGAGCCATAAATAAGTCAGTAGGTCATTTTCCGGATCAGATGCCGAAACACTGAAATTCACTAACGCAGGTGCCGGTCCGGGAAAGGCGTCATAAACCATCGAGTCGATTGTGGGGGGCTGATTGCCGGAAATATAGCTAATGCGTTTAATAGAGCCGGAGATATCGACGAGATAAAGGGCACCATCAGCCCCCGTGATCATGTGAACAATGGGGCCGAGGTCTTGCGCAAAGTCGTATAAGGCATTCACGGAGCCGTCTGATTTCAGTTCAAGGTAACGTATCCAACCCTGCACATAATCAGTGAAAAACAGGACCCCGGAATAGGACGAGGGAAACTGACTACCACGATAGACGGTCCCCAGAGTAACCGCACCGCCAGTACCACCCGGAAAATCATGGCCATAGTCGTAGATTGGGTCATCAAATTGCGGATCCTCGCACTGGCCCTCACAAAATGGCCAGCCATAATTCGCTCCGCTACGGCCCATATGAATATCTTCGCGCGACTCTTCGACATTGCCGCCAACCTCCCCGATGAACAGGCGGCCAGTCAAATCGTCCCAGTGGGCTCGATAGGGGTTACGAAGCCCATACGCCCAGATCTCATCCAGATTACCACCAGGGCCATCAATGAAAGGATTATCCGCCGGCACGCTGCCATCCGGATTGATACGAATAATCTTGCCTCCAGCCCTTGAGAGGTCTTGAGCCTGAGGCCCGTCGAATTCCTCACCGGTCGTTAAATATAGCTTTCCATCGGGACCAAACCCTATACCCCCACCGTAATGGCAGCAATCCAGGAAATCTTCGTTGTCTTCCCAAATCAGTAACTCGCTCGCCGGGTCTGCAAAGTTATCCAGATGGGAGAATCGCGAAATCCGATTCCGTTGAGTCGTCCCATGGGTGTAGTACACATAAATAAAGCCATTCGACTCAAATTGGGGATCCACGGCAATGGAAGTCAAACCACGCTCACGTTCAGAATTGATGTTGTTGATTTCCAGGTAGGTTGTAGTCGAGGGTGCCGCGTCATTTGAATTAAAAATACGAATGCTGCCCGGCTTGGTTCCTACCAGCATCCTGCCATCCGGCAGTTCGGCCAAGTAAACTGGCTGTGCCAAATTGGAAATAAGTGTTTCCACTTGAAAGTTGGTCGGCAAAGCAAAGCTATTGGACCCGAAAAAAAACAGCACCCCCGCCAGCAGCATCCGTTTGAGAAATGCTTGTCGAGTCTTCACGGTGCCTATTTTGTGACCGTTTTTTTCCCGAAGTGCCATCTTTTTTGCCATCCATGTTCGTCTCCGTTACTCATATAAACGCAACTAACATCGTTCTAACAGGGCCCAAAGGGGCTAACCTCTTTTGGGTCCCTAATGGGATGGCTTCCTCAGCCCACCGGAAACTCCGTAGTCGCACAGCGAACGTGAGATCGACGACGGCGCGCCAGAACGTAACCGAGAGTCAGTGGCCCTACCCGCCCGATAAGCATGATCATCATGATAGTGATCTGGCCAACCACTCCGAGATGTTCGGTTGCGCCGCGGGACAAGCCGACCGTGCCGAAGGCCGAAACCACTTCGAAGGCCAGATCAAGAAACTCGGTTTTCACTGTGAGTGTCAGAATGAAAATCCCGATAAAGATAGTCGCCATCGCGATGGTTGTGATGGTTAGCGCCTTGAGCACGGCTTCCTGTGTGATAGAACGATTGAAGATGGTGGCGTGGTAATTACCTCGCAGGAATGCCCGCGTCGCCCCGATGAGTATCACGAACGTCGACAGCTTGATGCCACTGCAGGTGGAGTTGGGCGCCCCGCCGATAAACATCAGCAATAACAGCATCACACTCGTGCCTGCTGTGAACACGCCCACATCAAGACTGCTGAAGCCCGCCGTTCGAGGTGTGGTGCCATGAAACCAGGACGCCAGTAATTTATCGAAAACCCCCTCCAGCGTTCCGAGCGTGTCCGGATTGCTGTATTCAAGCAGCAAAAAGCCTAAAGTCGCCAGCAAATTCAGGACCAGCGTGGCCGTCAGAATAATCTTGGAATAAACCGACAGTCGCGAAAAGCTCCGTTTTTCAGCAATCTCACATACAGCGACATAACCCAGCCCTCCAATAATAAACAATAAGCTTACAGTCAACGAGATGCCGGCATGGGAGGTATAAGCGCTAAGGCTATCGGGGGACAGCGCAAACCCGGAGTTATTGAAGGCGGAAATCGCGTAAAAAAATGCGTGATAAAGCCCCTCCTCCCAGCCTTTATCCGGGACGAAGAAGACCGCGAGCAGGACAAAACCGACGGCTTCCATGGCAAAGGCAAACAGGGCTATGGCGACGCCCAGTCGCCGGGTTGCCCGGAGGGAGACTTGATTAAGTGCCTCACGGGCGACCAGCTGCTGGCCTACGCTCATTCGGAACCCCAGCGCAACCGCGGTCAGAACGGCGAACGTCATCAATCCCAGACCACCGAACTGAATGAGTGTCAGGATAACCAGTTGGCCGAACAGTGTGTAGGCGCTGCCCGTGTCTACCACGACCAGGCCGGTCACCGTAATCGCTGACGTTGCGGTAAAGCCCGCCTCAAGCCAGGAAATGGGCTCAGTGGTTGCGAATGGAAGCTTGAGCAAACAGGTACCCAACGCAATGAAGGCAATAAAGCATTCAATTAAAACCCGGGGCGGATTGATGCGACGCGGGCGGGATGAACGGGATTCCGAAAGCCTCGGCAGAAACGAGGGAATCCGGGCTCTCATAGATGTTCCGCGAGGTCGCGCAACTCCGACAGTTGACCGGCAATCACCACTTGGTCGTTTTCTCTCAGGCGGAACTTATTTGGGGGGTGAATGCGCGTATCGGCTTCGCGCTTGATGGCGAGTATGGTGACCCGGGCTTTGTCCTGGAGATCCGAAATCGTCATGTCGGCAAGTCGTTCGGACGCGATTATTTCGACGATGAATTCTTCGTCACCAAGGCCGATAAAATTATTGACCATGGGATAATTGAGCTCCTGGGCGATTGCCATACCCATCTCAAACTCGGGCCCGATCACCCGGGTCGCCCCCAGCTTGCTTAATATTCTCCGGTGCTGGGTAGTGAGCGCCTTCGCCCATACCTTTTCCACGCCCATTTCGCGGAGCTGCATGGTCGCCAGAAGCGCGGCTTCTATGTTTCTGCCAATGGCGACCACAGCCACATCGTAGTCACCGGCGTCCATCTCTTCCAGGGTCTGATGATCGGTTACATCGCCAACAACGGCTTTGGTAAGCGTGTCGGCAAGCTGGTCTACCCGCTTTTCATCCGTGTCAATGCCGAGGACTTCCTGTCCCAGCCGCGCCAATTCAGTGGCTATGGTCGCGCCGAAGACCCCCAGGCCAATCACAACAAACTGCTGTTTTTTGAGCATGCTGTCTCCCTGCCCCGAGCGTCAGCATCATGATCGATTAATTAATAATCTAACAAACAAGCAGTGGTTACCAAACCCGAAAACGGCTTATGCTCAGCGGCGGGACAAAACTCGTGCCAGCAAATTGGCTGCAAACCAGTAAAGTGCCAGCCAGAAAACGGCGGACAAAAACCAGCCTGCCGCTGTCGGCGCCATGACGGCATCCGTGCCCTGACCGACACTTTGCATGGCCAGAATGCCTAGATCGTCAAGCAATAAAGGCACCAGCAGCGCGGTTGTACCAAAGGCCTGCAGGGGGGTGCCTTCGGGAATGTTGGTGAATTCGACCAGCAAGAGGATCAGCACATGCAGGATGACGAGAAAGCACCAGAGTAATGCCGCGTGATTTCTGGGACGCTCTTCTTCTACTTCGGTCATGGGGTTGCAAAGCCTTCTCGATAAATGAATGGGTGCGCCCTTCCCTGGTTATTTCGTTTCAGCGCAAACAGGACAAGCTCAGACGGGGGACGATACTGCTCAATGGGACGAATGGCTCGCGGGACGTTCATCGCGAACCTGAACGTCGACGACGATCGACGCACCGGCTGATTCACTGTCGGCGAAGGTCAGTGTCACGGGAAAGCTGTCACCCACTTTCAAGGGCTCGTCCAGTGACATCATCATCACATGATACCCCTTCGGCTCCAGCTTGACAGATCCTCCCGCGGGCACGGCCAGGCCGTCAGGCAGGGCCCGCATCCGCATCTGACCGTCCACAGTCAGGCTCTGATGCAATGAGGCGGTTTGTGCAATCGGCGTGGACACTCCCGTCACACGGATATCCTTGTCAGATTGATTGTTGATAATCATGTAAGCGGCTGCATTGACGGGCTCAATGGGCGGCGTTGCTCTTGCCCAGGGGTGGGCAACGGTAATGGCGTGATTTTCACTCGCCTCGGCGAAAGCCTGGCCGGTGGCGACAATGCTCAACAGCGCAAACGCAAACGCCTGGATAATTCGTGACGTCATGGGTACTCCTTGGTTCCAGGCGCTGTTTCGGCACGATCACGTCAACCCTAGCAGGGCAAACGCTCTCGCGCCTTTGCTGGCGCCGTATTAGGGTCGGGTCAGTCTTTCGGTTTCCAGGTCATTATACAAATGCTGCAGACATTGTACCTGCGCCTGGGTCAATCCGCCGAGTTCCAGAGCCAATCCATCTTTGGTTTTACGGGTCACCACGGCTTCCAGGCGCTGATGATGGCATTCCGGCGGGCCGGAGAGGCCGAATTCAACTTCGAGCATCTGGTTTATCTGCACTTCATCAAACTTTGTGTCGATGAACAAGCCACTACGACTGGCATCTGTGATCTTGCCGGTTGCGACAGGCACTCCGCGCTTATAGACCAATAGTTTTACGTTTGCAGGCATTCGCTTGCTTTGCCGGTGTTCCATGCATTACCCCCCAAGAATCGGTGATGTCAAACCTAATCCATTTGCTGGAGGCTTTTTCGACTCGGATCAATCAGGTTGAAAGATACTGCCTGTGTCTTTAAAGCCGCCCGTAAAGAGCAACCATATGTCGAATTGTGCTTGCCAGATCGGCCGGGAATTGCTCCCAGCGAAATTGCCACTGCCAGTTACCCTCGGTTGTACCCGGTGTGTTAAACCGGGCATCGTAACCGAGCCCCAGAAAATCCTGTAAAGGCACCACTGCCAGACAGGAAACCGAGGCCAGCGCCATCCTGATCAACAGCCAGGCCTTGTCGTCAGGCGCATAACCGTTGTAATCCGCCAGGTAGTCCTGCGATTCGGGATCAAGCTCCTCATACCAACTAAGACCCGTGGTATTATCATGGGTTCCGGTATAAACGACATCCTTTTTGCTATGGTTATACGGGATATGGGGATTGTCGGGGTTTTTATCAAACGCAAATTGCAACACAACCATGCCCGGCAGCTCAAAAGCATGGCGAAGCGCTTCGACCTCCTCACCGATAATTCCCAGGTTCTCCGCAATCAACGGCAAGTCCGGAAAAGCCTTGAAGCAGGCGGTCAGGAATTCGTATCCGGGAGCTTCTACCCAACGGCCATTGACGGCATCCTGCTCTCCAGCCGGTATTTCCCAGTAGGCGTGCAGCCCCCGGAAATGATCCAGGCGAATAATATCAAAGCGTTCTCTCTGGGAAGCCAGGCGATTCAGCCACCACTCAAAGCCATCGGCCGCCATTTTGTCCCAGTCATAAAGCGGGTTGCCCCAGTGCTGTCCGGTGGGCGCAAAATAATCCGGCGGAACGCCCGCCACAGCTATGGGTGAGCCGTCGGGTGCGAGTTTGAACTGGCCGGGATTGGCCCAGACATCGGCGCTGTCGAGGGCCACGAAAATCGGAATATCGCCAAACAGGAAAATGCCGCGGCTGTGGGCGTATTGGCGCAGCGTGGTCCACTGCTGGTCAAAAATGAACTGCTCAAACCGAACACGGTTCAGCACATCGGGATAGGCTGCCCGAAATTCCGCCATCGCCTGGGGATCCCGATCTCTCAATTCTGCAGGCCATTCCGGCCAGGTGTCGCCGGCCACTTTCTCGTGGATCGCCTCGAACAACGCGTAGTCTTCCAGCCAGGCATGCTGGTGTTGGGTTACAAAGGCTAGGTAGGCATCCCGAAGTGCGGGATCACCGTGATCGAGCGTTTCGAAAAAACGTGTGGCGGCGCGTTGGAAGAGCTCAGCGCGTCCTTCCGCTGAAACAGCCTGTGGCAGGTCCTCCTGCGTGAGCAGCCCCAGTTCGACAATGCCCGCCATATCAATCAGGTTGGGACTGCCCGCGTGGGCAGAAGGTGACTGATAGGGCGAGTCGTCCACTTGAGTCGGCCCCAGAGGCAACATCTGCCAGACCGACAAGCCGGCTTCGACCATGAAATCAATCCAGTGCCGGGCGCTGGCTCCCAGGGGACCATAGGGCGAAGGCAGTGCTGTCGGGTGTAACAAAATGCCGGCGCGCCGGCTGGTCAACACTTCTGGTGGGGTCCGTCCCATCAACTCGTCTCCATAGCATGTCCCGGACGCATGGTCCCGCCCATGGCAGGAGCGCGATTGCTACCGCCCACGCTGAGCCGTTCGTAGATATGAGCGGGCACCGGATGGCCAATCAGGTTATAGAGGTTGACCAGATGCCTGCGGAAAAGATGTTCGAAATCACTGACCACCGCAGCCGGGTTGTCATCGCCAAACCACCAGAACCAGTCAGAGCCCTCACACAGAGCCAACTGGTATGAGGCTTTCCTGGCTTGCTCAGCCGAGAGCTTACCTCCTGCCATGACCTCGTCGTAATGCTGCTTGGCCTCGCAAAGCCAGTCCCAGCCCCGGTTCTTGTCGGGATGCCCCATCCATGTGGTGAAGGTGCCGTCGATCCAGCTACCGGCAACGAGGCCGGGCAAGCGGGTTGCCTCGCTGCCTTTTTGCTCCAGCAGATCGCTGAATGTGGTCAGATGCAGATTGGAATGTTCCGAAAGCCGGCGGTAAAGTTCGTCCAGAAAGTAATAGCCATTTTCCGGGAAAAACTCCCAGGCATTTTCACCATCCATGATGATCGGGATGATGCAGGGCTCTGACTGGGGCGACTGTTTGCGGATGTTCTCCATCAAGTGAATCAGATCGCCGACGGCGTCCTCCGCATGCCAGTCCGAATAATTGAAACCAATCCGGTCCGACAGCCCGTCATCCCTGAAAAACAGCCCCATGTTGCCATCACGAAGCTTGTACAGGGTATGAATGCGGCCGGAGAGATCTATCTCGGTGACGCCCTGCTCGCGCGCCTTGTGCACACTTTTATGCAAGACGGAATCGCCAGTAGCGGTCCAGCGAAAGCCTTCCTCTTCCAGCAAACTCACAGTCGCTTCGCTCAAGCCGCCCTCGGATGCCCAGCAGCCGGCTGGCTCCAGGTTAAAGAAACGTTTGAATACAGCCCGGGCTTCCTCAAGCTGCCAGCGGGACCGCTCTTCACCGCCCGGGTAATGCTGAGCATTGGGCAACGGGCTGTCGGGAACCGATTCCCGGGCAGACTTGATATCCAGTAACAACGGCAGCATCGGATGGGTGTATGGCGTGACCGACAATTCGATCTGGCCTTTTTCGGCGAGGCGCCGGTAGCGCGGCGCTATACCGGCGAGCGCATCGAAGATCATTTTCAATACAACGCGACGATCATCTTCCGAGTAGCTCCGACCCTTTTCCTGGAGCTTGACGATCTGCTTGTCGCCCCGGCGAAATATCTCGCCCATCCAGCCGATGTGATACCAGACCAGGAGGTCTACCAGGAACTGTTGCGAGAGGTACTGCTGGATCTCCGGGTGTTCCCTGTAATACTCGGCCAGCCCGGCCAGCTTTTCGTAAGGCGCAAAGCGCTTGATGATCCGCTCCGGATGCGCCCGCAGGCACTTCTCAATAATGGTCATAAAGGCGGCCGACCCGGCTTCCGGCAACTCTTTAGCCACAAGCGCCCGTAGCAGGGGGTCCTTGATGGCATCACCGCCCTCCTCCCAGAGTGCGATCTGTTCCAGATAATCCTCGATCTGTTCCAGCAAAACCGGCGCGAAATTGACCACCGCCCTGGCCTTCGGGTGGGCTTCAAGATGTGCGGCCATGTCGGCGTAATCCTTGACCGCATGAAGATACACCCAGGGGAACAGGAACTCACCGGAACTGGCGTCCTTGTAACTGGGTTGATGCATGTGCCAGCACAGAACAACCTGTGCGGTTTGTTTACATTCCATGGGGGTAATCCTGGTTCAACATTTCGGGTGTGACCAAAACAATGCCTCCTGGGGAGACAAAAAAGGATTTCGCGTCTTTCTCGGGGTCAATGCCTATTTCCATACCCGGCTCAAGGCGGCAACCCCGGTCTATAATAGCCCGATGGATGCGGCAACCCCGTCCGATCGAGACGTCGGGCATTATGACGGATTCCGTGATTTCGGCGTAGGAGTGCACGTAAACCTGGGAGAAAAGCATCGATTTTTTCACCGAGGCACCCGAAATAATGCAACCTCCGGCCACCATTGAGTCAACAGCCATGCCGCGCCGGCCGTCGTCATCAAACACGAACTTGGCGGGCGGCAGCTGCTCCTGATGTGTCCAGATCGGCCAGGTCGAATCGTAAAGGTTCAACTCAGGGCTGATGCTGGTCAGCTCCAGGTTGGCTTTCCATAGCGCATCCACTGTGCCCACATCACGCCAATAGGCCTCGCCTTGGGTTTCCCCGTCTCGAAACGGAAAGGCATGGACTTTTTTGCGATCCAGCAATGAGGGAATAATGTCCTTGCCGAAATCATGGGTGGAATTTTCATCGGTGTGGTCCTTGCGCAACTCCTCGAAGAGTACGTCCGTGCTGAATATGTAAATGCCCATGGACGCCATGGCGCGGCTCGGATCCTGCGGTATAGGTTTGGGGTTCACCGGTTTCTCCGCAAACTCGAAGATGCGGTCGTTCTCATCTGCGGCCATGACGCCAAACGCACTCGCTTCTTCCAGCGGAACCTCGATACAGCCCACGGTTACGTCGGCTTCCTTCTCCACATGCGCGGCGAGCATGGTGCCATAATCCATCTTATAAACATGGTCGCCAGCCAGAACCAGCACATAGCTGGGATTGTGGCTTCGAATAATATCGATGTTCTGCATCACCGCATCGGCGGTGCCTGTGTACCAGGAGGTTTCGATGCGTTGCTGGGCTGGCAGCAGTTCAACAAATTCACCCATCTCGCCACGCAAAAAGCCCCAGCCACGCTGAATATGACGAATCAGGGAATGGGATTTGTACTGGGTAACAACGCCGACCTGATAGATGCCGGAATTCAGACAGTTGGACAGAGGAAAATCGATAATACGGAATTTGCCGCCAAAGGGTACCGCCGGTTTGGCTCGCCAGTTTGTAAGATCATGAAGCCGGGAACCACGCCCGCCAGCCAGAACCAGGGCCAGAGTCTGCCTGGTCAACCTGCTTACAAATCGCCTATCCGCCGCATTCTGTTCCATATTAGCGCCTCATGCGTCACTCAGTGTTTTTTGTTGCTCTTGGTATACTCTGTTTCATGGTAGCATGGAGTTTAATGCTATGAGTTCATTTCTAAAATCACTTTGCTCGATTCGCGCTAAAACAAAACAGGTGTGATTTACCACGGGCACAGAGCATGGGATGCCAATTTTATGAGTGGATCCAGGGTTAACAAGAACAAATCAAACCCCAGCACAGCCATCAGTTCCGGTCAGACCCCCTCATCCGACAAGACGCCAGCACAATCATTCCCCTCAACCATCAGCGAATACGATCTGCACCTGTTTGGCGAGGGCAAACACTGGCGCATTTACGATATCCTTGGCGCTCACAGCACAACACTGCAAGGCGTCGAGGGCGTGGTCTTCGCAACCTGGGCGCCCCGCGCCCACTCGGTCAGTGTGATTGGGCATTTCAATCAATGGGACCCGCAACAACATCACATGCACCGGCGTGGTACCGGTGGCGTTTGGGAACTGTTTATTCCCGACCTTAAGGCCGGTGATCTGTACAAGTTCGCCATCGGCTCCGGCACCAGCGGGCAGGTCGTCGATAAAAGCGACCCCTACGGTCGCCAGTTCGAAAAGCGGCCCAGCAATGCAGCCCTGGTGGCCGGCCCCCGAACGTATCAGTGGGGCGATCAGAAATGGCTCCAGGACCGGCACGCCTGGCCCTGGCAACACGCGCCTATGTCTATTTATGAAGTCCACCTGGCTTCCTGGCGTCACAACGCCGCCGGCCACTGGCTCAACTATCGCGAACTGGCCCATGAACTGGTGGATTACGTCACCACGATGGGGTTCACCCACATCGAATTACTGCCGGTCACCGAGCACCCGCTGGATGAGTCCTGGGGCTACCAGACCACCGGTTATTTTGCACCTACCAGCCGGTTCGGCAGCCCCGATGATTTCCGCTACTTTGTCGACCACTGCCACCAGCACGGCATCGGACTCATTCTGGACTGGGTGCCGGGACACTTTCCAAAAGACGATCACGCCCTGGCCCGCTTCGATGGCACCGCCCTTTATGAACACGTTGACCCCCGCCAGGGCGAGCACCGCGACTGGGGTACACTGATCTTTAATTACGGCAGCAACGAGGTTCGCAACTTCTTGCTGGCCAGCGCCCTTTACTGGCTTGATGAATTTCACCTGGACGGTCTGCGCGTGGATGCGGTGGCCTCCATGCTTTACCTTGACTATTCCCGGGAGGAAGGCGACTGGATTGCCAATATTCACGGC
Source organism: Oleiphilaceae bacterium (assembly GCA_018334495.1). Taxonomy (GTDB): domain Bacteria; phylum Pseudomonadota; class Gammaproteobacteria; order Pseudomonadales; family Oleiphilaceae; genus Marinobacter. Next base: position 68,891 of record JAGXLV010000004.1, on the reverse strand, counting down.
AGCAACGAGAACCTGGAAGCGATCACGTTCCTGAAGGAGCTGAACAGCCTTTGCCAGGGCCAATACCCCGGCACATTGATGATGGCGGAAGAGTCCACCTCCTGGCCCAAAGTCACCCGCCCGCCCTGGGAAGACGGTCTCGGCTTTGCGACCAAATGGAATATGGGCTGGATGCACGACACGCTGGAATACATGATGCAGGACCCCATCCACCGGAAATATCATCATGACAGCCTCAGTTTCGGCTTGCTGTATGCGTTCAACGAAAACTTCCTGCTGCCCCTCTCCCACGACGAAGTGGTTCACGGCAAGCGCAGTCTGCTTGAAAAAATGCCGGGGGACGAATGGCGCAAACGTGCCAACCTGAGGCTTTTATTCGGTTTCATGTATGCCTACCCTGGCTCAAAGCTTCTCTTTATGGGGGGAGAGTTTGGCCAGAGTCGTGAATGGAGTGACCATCGGCAACTGGATTGGGACTTGCTGGAATCGGCGGATCATGCCGGCATTCAACATCTGGTTCGTGACTTGAATCACCTTTACCGTGAAGAACCCGCGTTGCATTTATACAATTACAATGCCGAGGGTTTTGAGTGGATTGATTGTAACGACGCGTCCCAATCCGTTGTCAGTTTCATGCGCAAGTCGGATTCCGGGTTCGTCGTGGTTGTCCTCAACTTTACGCCCATCACGCGGGACGAATATCGCATTGGCGTGCCTGTTGCGGGTGTTTATCACGAGCGCATCAACACCGATTCCAGCTATTATGGCGGCAGTAACACCGGCAACCTGAAACCGGTGGAATCAGAGCCTGTGCCCTGGATGGGGAAAAATCACTCCATTTCGTTAACCCTGCCGCCGTTGGGCGCATTGATTCTATCGGTGTAAAACCATGGCTAAGACAGAAAAAACGACCAGTGATGTTCTGTTCGTCAGTAGCGAAGTATTTCCTCTGGCTAAAGTCGGCGGTCTGGCGGATGTGTCGGCCAGCCTTCCGCAGGCGTTGATGAAACTGGGCCATAAAGTCCACCTGCTCCTGCCCGCCTATCCGAGTGCGATGGCAAAGGCCGCGTCCAAGCGCAAGAAAGAGCCGATCGCCGAACTGATTGTGCAAGGCTATCAGGTCAGGGTTTGGCAAAGCGTGCTGCCGGGCACAAGCCTGGTGCTCTGGCTGGTGGACGTGCCGGAGTTATTCGACCGACCGGGCAACCCCTACCAGAACCCCGAAGGCCACGACTGGCCCGATAATGCCCAGCGCTTCGGTCTGTTCGCGCGAGTCGCGGCCATGCTGGCCCTGGACCGCGCCGGGCTCAACTGGCAACCCGAAGTTGTGCACTGCAACGATTGGCAAAGCGCCCTGGTACCGGCCCTCCTCGACGGCCAACCCGCCCGGCCTGCCACGGTGTTCACGGTGCACAACCTCGCCTATCATGGCTGGTTCCCCTACAGCACATTCCAGGAGCTGGCGCTGCCAATGCACTTCTGGAGCCATGAGCGGCTGGAATTTCATGGCCAACTGGCCTTTATCAAAGGCGGCCTCGTATACGCAGACCGGGTGACCACCGTCAGCCCGACTTACGCTGAGGAGATTCAGACCGAGGCATTCGGCCAGGGCCTGGACGGACTGATCAGACATCGCCATGACCGCCTGGTGGGCATTCTCAACGGCATAGACGAACAGGAATGGAACCCGGCCCGGGATCCGCACATTATCAGAGCCTATGAAGCCGACAACCTTGACGGCAAGGTCGCTTGCAAAGCCGCTTTGCAGGAAAGTCAGGGCCTCGAAATTCAGCCCGATGCCCCTCTAGCTGGCTTCATCGGCCGCCTGGTTGATCAAAAAGGCGTGGATCTGATCGTCGAGGTATTGCCGGGACTGCTCGATTCCGGCTGCCAGGTAGCGATGCTGGGCAGCGGCTCACCAGAATTGGAGGCAGTGATTGCCGAGGTGGCGGCCCGTTATCCCGGCCGTATGTCCGTGTTTATCGGCTATGATGAAGGGCTTGCCCACAGAATTACCGCAGGCGCTGATATTTTTCTTATGCCGTCACGCTTTGAACCCTGCGGCCTTAATCAGATGTACAGTTTGCATTATGGCACCCTGCCCGTGGTTCACGCTGTCGGTGGATTGCGGGATACTGTCTTCGATGAAACCACAACAACGTCAGCCCAGGCCAATGGCTTCAGCTTTGAGCCCGCAACCGCCGCAGCCCTTTGGTCCGCTCTGGCGCGTTGCCTTGAATGCTATGGCAACAAAAAACACTGGAAAACATTGCAACGGAACGCCATGGAACAGGATTTTTCCTGGGACCGAAGCGCTCGTGCTTATTCAGACGTTTACAGCCTGGCGCGAGAGGATCGTGCCAGCCAAATTTAACCTGATTTTAAATCAGCCCGGAGGTATTTAATGTCAGCATCCCGTTTCCAATTGGAGGCGCAGCCCCGAATTCCTGAAGCTCTGGAGCGGCTTAAAACGCTTGCCAGCGATCTTTACTACAGCTGGGATCACGCTGTTCGTGAAATTTTTGTACGCCTGGATCCGGACCTATGGCAGAAAGTGGGGCATAACCCCACTCTCTTTCTGCGTCAGGTCGCTCAGGACAAACTGGAAGCCGCGGCCGGAGACCGGGCGTATATGGCCCAATACCGAAAGGCGTTGGCCGCGTATGACGGCTACCTTGACACCGCGCCCCATGCCGAGATAACTGATCACCTCGACCCGGAAAAAGACCTGGTGGCGTATTTCTGCGCTGAATTCGGCTTTCATGAAAGCTTTCCCATCTATTCCGGTGGCCTGGGGATTCTGGCGGGTGACCACTGCAAGGCGGCAAGTGATCTGGGCGTCCCTTTTGTAGCGGTCGGCCTGCTCTATCAGCAGGGTTACTTTATTCAGACCATTGATGCGGACGGCGGTCAGGTCGCGCAATATCATTCCCACCCCAGCAATGAATTGCCGATCACACCGGTAGAAGTGGACGGTCAGTCACTGGAAATAGAGGTGCCCTTCCCTGATCGCATGGTCCATGCCAGGGTTTGGCAGGCCAAGGCCGGTCACATCAAGCTCTATTTGCTGGATACCAATACCGAATCGAACAACGAAGCCGATCGCAGCATTACCCTGCAACTCTACGGGGGCGACCAGGAAACCCGCATTCAACAGGAACTGGTTCTGGGTATTGGCGGGCCACGGGCACTCTGGAAGCTCAACTATGCTCCCACCGTCTGGCATATCAACGAAGGCCACTCTTCATTCCAGATCCTGGAACGGTGTCGGCGCGGGGTTGAAGAAGGCCTTGATTTCGCTACCGCACTGGAAACCGTGGCCTCTGCGACGTTGTTTACAACGCACACGCCGGTGCCGGCAGGTCACGACATCTTTCCGCGGGATCTTGCGCAGCGTTATCTTGGCCGGGTCGCGGGGAGCCTCGGGATAGATTTTGATGCCCTTTTCCTGCTCGGCATGACACCGGCGGGCGATGCCTTCAACATGACGACTCTGGGCCTGCGCGGCTCCCGTTTTCATAATGGCGTCAGCCGAATCCACGGTCTTGAGGCCTCCAGAATGGAGGGCGCCATCTGGCCGCAAATTCCGCCGGCCGAAAACCCGCTGGACTATATTACCAATGGCGTCCATGTGCCGACCTTTCTTGCGCCAGAGTGGGCAAGCCTGTTCGACATGCACGCGCCAACGTGGCGAAGCGCACTTCGTGACCCTGATTTCTGGAACTTCATCGACAAAATACCGGAATATCACTATTGGAGCGTGCACAAGGCGCTCAAGCAGCAAATGTTCAACTTTATTCGCCGCCGGCTGACCAAACAGCATCGACGCAACGGCACCAGCCATTCGATCACTCAGCGTATGACGTCGGGCATCGACAGGCCTGAACGGGATGCCTTGATCATCGGCTTCGCGCGCCGGTTCGCAACCTACAAACGCGCCACCCTGCTCTTTTCAGACATTCACCGCCTGGAACGCCTGGTCAATGATGAACAGCGCCCGGTTATTATCGTGTTCGCCGGTAAAGCTCACCCACGGGATGAGCCCGGCCAGGAGCTGATCAAAGTGATCCACGATCTGTCCCAGCACCCGACCTTGATTGGCAAGATCCTGCTACTTGAGGATTATGACCAGGCCATGGCTCGCCGATTAGTGTGCGGTGTTGATGTCTGGCTTAACACGCCGGAGTACCCGCTGGAAGCCAGTGGCACATCCGGTGAAAAAGCGGCCGTGAACGGTGCACTGAACCTGAGCGTGCTCGATGGCTGGTGGGGGGAAGGCTACGACGGTCATAACGGCTGGGCGATTTCGCCCCGCGATGTCAGTTTCTCCAAAGAATTCCGCAACCGCGAAGAAGCCCGGGATTTGCTGGACATTCTGGAGTACCAGGTTATCCCGACTTATTATGCCCGCGAGGGCACTGATTACTCCAACGAATGGATTGGCCTCTCCAAGGCGTCGATGAAGTCCATCACGCCGCGCTTCAACGCCCAGCGTATGGTCATGGACTACATGCGCAAATTTTACCGGCCTGCATCACTTCAACATGCCCGCCTGTCAGCCGACAATTACACATTGGCGAAAACGCTGGCCCACTGGAAGCAGCATGTTGTCAGTTGCTGGGAAGGTGTCAGCTTGAAGGTCGTGGGTGAGGTACCGACTCGATGTACGTTTGATGAGCCGGTGACCTATCGTGTTGAAGCCTTCCTGAATGGCCTTAGCCAGGACGATGTTCGCGTTGAATGTCTGGTCGACAAAGCCCCTGCAGACAGTGACGAAGCAGTCAAGCCCCGGAGTCTGCTGATGGAACCTGGCGAACTCCAGGGGGAGACCAGCCGATTCGAGCTGACGCTTACACCGCCGTTTTCGGGTGTCCAGTCCCTGCGGATTCGCATCTATCCCTACCATCCCGCACTCAGCCACCCGTTGGAGCTCGGTCGTATGATCTGGGCGTAAGACAGAAAACCTGAGTCTCTGAAAAACCGGCTGCAACAGCCGGTTTTTTTATTTCTGATGGCCAAATGGTTGATAACGGGTAAATCATCAGCATCTTTATCAATAAGATCGCAGGCATTGCGAACCAGGGATCGGATAGGGGGCAGCTATGAATAGAGGAACGAGTCACCGCATTGTATCAAGCCTTTTTATTATGACGCTGATGGCGGGGTTTGCCGCTTTTGCATTTGGCGCCAGCGAATCCGGACAAGGCGAAGCAGAGGGTCAGGTTTCGGTAACCGGCCGGGTCGAAAGCATTAATGGCCGTATATTCACGCTCACCAGTGGCGAGCGATTATTAACCGTGGATACCAGCCACATGGACTATAACCCGTTGAAGCGGCCCGGTCTGCGGAGTATCGAGGAGGAGGACCGTGTTACCGTAACGGGACGACTGACCGATGATGGGGCCGAACCACCCACTCTGAAAGCGAGCAAAGTTGTCCTGCGGGCCAGAGGCCCCGGCATGGACGGTGAAGTGGATCCGGTGCCGGACCCGGACGAGCCCGCGATTCCACCCAACCCTGTATTGCCCTGACGTCAGGCTGTTTGATCCGGATCGAGCCTACAGGTTCTGATAAAATTCAATGAGTTCAGGGAAGAAGTTCAGAAAATGGGTTTCCAGCTTGCGGTCGTTGGCTTTGATTTCGGTGATGATGCCAGCAAATTGATTGGGGAAACGGATGCGCTGAGCAATGCGGTCCAGGGCGAAGCCGATGTTGTCCAGGTTGCGGTAGGAGTTCAGCCAGTCATGACGAATCATTTGCTGGGTCACCCGGATCATCTGGGTCGGCATGAGGTATTGGCCTCGATCCAGATCCTCGTAGGCTTCGCGAATAAAAACGGAACTCGGTTTGCGCTCGAATTTCTCCCAGTGGCGCAACAGGTAATGGTCGAACAATACATCCAGCGCGACCCCGGCGAAGCGCCGGCGCTGGGCCGAAAACACCGTTTTCGCCGCAAGCACTTCCGGATGCTGATCGGTAAAGGAATCCACGGCCCGATGAAATTTCAGACCTGTCTGCACCTCCTGTGGCAGGGTTTCCGGCTTCAGGCCACGAGCGAAATCGCCCAACAGGTTACCGACTCTCGCCTCCATGCTGGGCGGTGAAAGAAACAGGTGCGCAAGATGGTTCAAGAAAACAGTCCTCCGTTTTTGTCCTCAGTGTCGATTTTAACTTCATGTGAGAGTAACCTACCGGTCGTTCCAGGCTGACTCTGCTGAAGTGACCTTGTCCTGATGAAAGATCTTTCACCCGTAACCTTTATCATTAGCATCATGCTGGCCCTCCTCAGCGTCTTCATGATTTTGCCGGTGGCCTTTGTGGGCTTTACTGACAGTCCCAACGCCGAGGCATTTCTGTTTTCCGCTACGGGTGTGTTTACACTGGCCCTGATTGGTATGCTGATGACGCGGGGCCACTCCCGTTATCTCAAGCCACGCTACATGTTTATCCTCACCATTAGTAGCTGGTTCCTGATCTCCCTGTTTGCTGCGGTTCCCCTGTACTTCAGCGACCTGAATCTCTCCGTCACCGATGCGTTGTTTGAATCCGTATCGGGCATCACCACCACCGGCTCAACGGTCTTTAGCGGCCTCGACGAAATGTCTCCCGACATTCTGTACTGGCGCTCCATCCTGCAGTGGATAGGCGGTATTGGTATTATCGGCATGTTCGTCGCGGTTTTGCCTGCCCTCGGTATTGGCGGCATGCGTTTGTTCACCACTGAGTCCTCGGAATGGACGGATAAAGCCCTTCCCCGCATGAAGACACTGGGCCGTGGCCTGGTCTTTGTATATGTAAGCTTTACCATTCTTTGCATGTTGACCTATCTTGCCTCCGGCATGTCGGTTTTTGATGCGGTCAATCACGGCTTCACCACCATAGCGACCGGGGGCTTTTCCACATCAGACCAGTCCATGGGCAAGTTCGCCGATTCCAACCTGCTTATGCTGGAAGCTTCATTTTTCCTGATCCTTGGCGCCTTGCCTTTCTTTCTTTATGTGCGGGAAATAAACGGCCAGCATGGGGTGCTCTGGCGCGATCAGCAGGTTCGGGCCTTTCTGCTACTGGTCATTGTGGTGACCCTGATCATGACGACCTATCGGTTATGGAATGAGACCGGCGACCCCTTTTCATTGTTCACGGCAACCCTGTTCAATGTAACGTCCATACTGACGACCGCGGGTTTCGCATCGGAAGAGTACCAGCTCTGGGGGCCCTTCGCGTTCGCCGGCTTTTTCTTTCTGATGTTTGTCGGCGGCTGCTCGGGCTCGACCACCGGTGGCATGAAAATCTTCCGTTTTCAGCTTTCCTTCATGGTTTTGCGGGAACAGTTCAAGCGTCTTCTGCATCCTCGGGCAGTGCTGACCCGAAAATATAACGACCGGGCGGTCAGTGACGAGATAATCGCTTCGATGATCGCCTACGCATTCATGTTTCTGGCCTGCCTGCTGGCAGGCACCATGGCCTTGTCTTTTTTCGGACTGGATTTCATCACCAGCCTTTCAGGCACACTGACCGCCCTGACCAATGTGGGCCCGGGGTTGGGTGACACCATTGGACCGGCGGGCAATTTCCAGAGCCTTCCCGACGAGGTTAAGTGGATCCTGTGCTTTGGCATGATCGCCGGGCGCCTTGAGTTGCTGAGCGTGATGGTCGTCCTGTCACCCGGCTTTTGGAAAGGTTAGCGAATTAACCCGCTAGACCAGATTCAGGTGCTGGCGGAGGAAAAGTCCGATATCGACGATTTCTTCCATGCAGACACTGTGATCCATGGGGTAGGTCTTGTACTCCGGCTTGTAGCCCATCGCTTTCAGGCTATCGATGGTGCGGCGCCCAAGCACCTCGGGCACCATGGGGTCATGAAGGCCATGATAAACCTTGATCGGAATGTCCCGGTTGGCGTCTGATGGGTGAATATTCCCGGCCGTGGCAAAATAGGTGGAAAGCCCCAGGATTCCGGCCAGCCTCTCGGGGTACGAAAGCCCGACCTGGTAGGCGACAGCACCGCCCTGGGAAAAACCGGCAATAACAATGCGCTCGTTGGCAACACCACGTTCCCGCTCCCGTTCGATCAGCTTGTCGATTTCCGCGGCAGAAGCCATAAGCTGGTCGGTATCGATGGCGCGATCCACATCCATGGCCTTGATGTCGTACCAGGCCGGCATGCTCATGCCACCGTTAACCGTAATGGGCAACATGGGCGCGTGAGGAAAAACAAAACGCACAGCGGCATCGGCTGGCAGCTGAAGCTGCGGGACCACCGGTTCAAAGTCATGGCCTGAGGCACCCAGGCCATGCAACCATATAACCGCAGCGTCGGGGGATGGTCGGGTTTCTATTTCGATCGCTTTCAGGTAGCTCACAATTGCCTCGCTTGATTCGGTGGGCATTAAATGGACAGACTCTGTCGCTGCGAAGATTGTACTGTATAACAGTGCCAGCTGCAGTCTGGTGCTGTACAAGAGTCGCCTGCGACCGGCGAAATCATTATCATGAACGGCCAGAACGCAATTCGTATACGCGTGTTAACAGGAGACACGAAATGACAAAGACGCCAGAGGCGGCCGAGGCCGAAGCGAGAAAGGAAGTCGGTCCCACCGGCCCGATCAGCGCGAGGCCCCGGACTCCCGTCACCGATTGGAACCTGGAACCTGTCATCGAGAGCCTGCGCGATGCCCGCCACCAGTGGCGTCAAAAGCACGGCCGGGAACTTGAGCTGGGCAGCCGCGAACTGCCCTCCCACGCGGCCATTCATCAGGCCATGGATACGCTCTGCGGGGTTCTCTTTCCTATGCGCCTGGGGCCGCCGGAACTCAATAAAGAAGGCGAAGATCACTACGTGGGCTACATGCTCAATAATGTTCTGAATGTCTTTTGCACCCAGGTTGGTCTGGAGCTTGGCTATAAGAAAGCGGGCGAGCCGGATGCCGACCCTCATTCGGTTGTCAGCAGTTTCTCCAAGCGGCTGCCGGGCATTCGCAAAATTCTTGATCTGGATGTGACTGCGGCTTTTCGCGGCGATCCGGCCGCTACCTGTGTCGATGAGGTGCTGATCTGTTACCCAGGGGTATACGCCATCATCTACCACCGTGTCGCCCATGAATTTTACCGCCTCGGGCTTCCGCTGATTGCCCGCATTATTTCGGAAAAGGCCCACTCCGCAACGGGCATTGATATTCATCCCGGGGCCACCATCGGCCAGGAATTCTTTATTGATCACGGTACCGGTGTCGTCATTGGAGAAACTGCCATTATCGGCAACCGGGTGCGGCTGTATCAGGCTGTCACACTGGGGGCGGTGCGCTTCCCTGAAGACGAAAGCGGCTCCCTGAAGAAGGGCGAGCCACGGCATCCGATCGTCGAGGACGATGTGGTCATCTACGCTGGCGCCACGATTCTGGGCCGAATCACGATTGGCAAGGAGTCGGTGATTGGCGGCAACGTCTGGCTTACCCGCAGCCTGCCGGCCAGCAGCCAGATCTCCCAGGCCTCCACGCGCAGTTCATCCGATTGCGTGACCGACGATTGCCTCGGGCTTGGCGGCGATAAACAGAAGGGGTAGCTTAATCCCTTTTCGTCTCAACCCCGAGTAGCACTCTGTTATCATTCGTGATCGCAGTACATTCAGATACTGCCAGCTTTCCGTCATACGGGCACTTTTTCCATGGATTTTGAAAACCTCAGCAGTGAGCAACCCGATGCGAACCTGGCATCGCCCGAGGCAATACTGCACCGGGTATTTGGCTACGACACTTTTCGACCTCTGCAGGGCGAGGTCATCCAGGAAATTGTCGCCGGCGGCAATGCTCTGGTGCTGATGCCCACCGGTGGCGGCAAATCCCTGTGTTATCAGGTCCCGGCTCTGGTGCGGCCGGGCACCGGTATCATTATATCGCCCCTGATCGCACTGATGCAGGACCAGGTGGCGGCGCTGCAACAGCTTGGCGTTCGGGCGGCGTTCCTCAATTCCACCATGGATTACCAGCAGGCCCGTGACACCGAAAACGCCTTACTGACAGGGGAAATCGACCTGCTTTACTGCGCCCCTGAGCGCCTGCTGCAACCCCGCACTCTGGATCTGCTTCACCAGGCCTCGGTTTCGCTTTTTGCTATTGATGAGGCCCACTGCGTGTCGCAATGGGGTCACGACTTTCGCTCAGATTACCTGGGTCTGGATATACTGGCCCGGGATTTTGCCCAGGTGCCCCGCATTGCGCTGACCGCCACCGCGGACGAGCGCACCCGGCGTGAAATTGCAGAGCGCCTGTCACTGGTAGACGCCCGGCATTTTGTCAGCGGCTTTGATCGCCCCAATATTCAATACCGGATTGCGCCGAAAACCAATGCCAACAAACAGTTATTGGATTTTATTAAAGTTGAGCATGAAGGCGATTCCGGGATCGTGTATTGCCTTTCCCGGAATAAAGTCGAGGCCACCGCGAAGCTTCTTCAGGGCAAAGGCCATGAAGCCCTGCCCTATCACGCCGGATTGCCCGCAGAGCAGCGGGCACAGCACCAGGAACGATTTCTGCGGGAAGACGGTGTCATCATTGTAGCCACCATCGCGTTTGGCATGGGTATCGATAAGCCCGATGTTCGCTTCGTCGCTCACCTGGACCTGCCCAAGAGTCTGGAGGCCTACTATCAGGAAACAGGACGCGCGGGTCGGGACGGCAACCCATCAACCGCATGGATGGTTTACGGCCTGCAGGACGTGATCAAGCTGCGCCAGATGCTGGAAGGATCGGCGGCCAATGATCATTTCAAGCGGGTTGAGCGCCAGAAACTGGATGCCATGCTGGGTCTGTGCGAAATCACCAGCTGCCGGCGCCAGGCGTTATTGCGATACTTCGGTGATGTCATGGAGCAGCCTTGTGGCAACTGCGACACCTGTATCACACCCCCTCAGACCTGGGACGGCACGATAGCGGTTCAAAAAGCGCTGTCGTGCGTCTTCCGCACCGGGCAAAGATTCGGCGTCAGTTACCTCATCGATGTGCTGCGCGGCTCCGATAATGAGCGCATCCGCCAGTTCGGCCATCAGGCGGTGTCGACTTACGGTATTGGTGGAGACCTCAGTGTCACTGACTGGAAATCGGTGTTTCGGCAACTGGTGGCCAACGGTTACCTGCGGGCCGACCCCGAGGGCTATGGCGCCTTGCAGCTCACCGAAACCTGCCGTCCCTTATTGAAGGGCGAGGTCCAAGTGGACCTGCGCCAGGACCCGGTGGCTAAAAAGACATCGGCGGGCGGCAAGGCCAGGGTCCGTGATCGCATCACCGACCCCACCGGCTGGGAGGCCCTGAGGGCCTGCCGCAAGGCTTTAGCGGACGAACAGGGTGTGCCTCCCTATGTCATCTTTCACGACACCACGCTGTTCGATATTCTGGAACAGCGGCCGGCATCACTGGCGCAACTGGCGGACATAAATGGCGTCGGCAGGGCCAAGCTGGAGCGGTACGGCGAGGCCTTCCTCAGCGCCCTGGCAGAGCTTGACGCCGCCTCGGCCTGAGGCTCCCCCTTCTGAATCCGACTGTAAGAGTCTCACTTCAGGAAAGAGTGGCGCCGCCGGCCTTGTCGCTCTCGAAGCCTTTGCGCCTCACCCGGTAATGAGCGATGGAAATGGCGACCAGCTCGCCCGTGTCATCGTATAACTGGCCCTCAAGGGAGAAGGCGGCCCGGCCGGTGTAATCAGCCTCCGTCTTGATGGCGTCGATGGTTTTGCTGTCCATGTTAAATTCCACAGTCACATCCGAGTCGGCCGGCTTGAGAAATTGCAGCGTCATTTCCTTGAGTATGGGCGTGTAAGCCGGCCCGAGATCGAACAGAGACAAAACCCCACCAGGAATTTCCGCGACCAGAAAGTAGGCGCCCGCATAGAGGCTGCCAAAGTGGTTCTTGTTGCCCTTCAGGCGAATACGCGCCCGAACGTAGCCGGGGCGCACTTCCTCCACGCTAAAGCCATTGCGAGTGGCAAAGGGTATGGCCATCCCGATAAGCCGGTTCACCGCCAGATAGCCGGTGGTTTTTCTGGCCCAGGCCAGGGGCCGAAGCGGCGTTGCCTCGGAGTCGGCCTTAGCCAGCCATCGCCCGGTAACGCCAATAACGCGATCCATTAAAGCCATTCTATCCTCCAAGCGTTAAATCATTCATAACCCATCATTGCAGGGGCGCCCGCTGTGCTCAAGCGCCGGCGGGGGCAAATCAGGGGCCGCATCCATAGGAGATATCGGCGCTATGGGCGAAGTCTACGGTGGCTTCTGTTAAAATAACCGCTTTATACCGAACCAGGCATTGTCGCCCCATTTTTCATGAAACGGGGCCGGTGGCCATGCCGGGAGTATTCAAAATCAAAGGAGTCTGGCCTTTATGGCGCATGAAGATCTGCAACTGAACCTCAGAAACCTCAAGCTGGAGGACTATCCCCAGCTCAAGATTCTGATGGATCGGATCTACGATGACATAGGCGGGGCCTGGCCCAGGGAAACCATCAAGGAGCTGGTAGAACAGTTTCCGGATGGACAGATCTGCATCGAGGATTCAGGCGAGTTGATCGCCGTCGCCCTGACCGTGAAGGTCAAGTACGACCGGTTCAGCAACCCGCATACCTATGACGACTTGATCCTCGCCAACGACAAGATACGGCATAAGGATACCGGCGACGCACTTTACGGTCTGGACGTGTTCATCCATCCGGATTATCGCGGCTACCGACTGGGTCGGCGTCTGTACGAGGCTCGCAAAGAGCTTTGCCGCTCCATGAACCTGCGTGCCATATTGGCCGGTGGTCGAATCCCCAGCTATCACAAGTACGCCGACCAGTTTTCGCCAGCCGAATATATAGAGCAAGTAGACCGCAAGGCGATCTACGACCCGATCCTGAGTTTTCAGCTTTCCAACGAGTTCCAGGTCAAGCGGCTGATGCATAAATATCTGCCGGAAGACGAGAAATCATTGGGTTACGCGACTCTTCTCGAGTGGAACAACATCCTCTACACCCCACCCTCATCTATACTGGATGTCCGGAAAACCCAGGTACGCATGGGCGCCGTACAGTGGCAAATGCGGGAATTTCACTCCGTCGAGGAAGTACTGGAGCAGGTCGAATACTTCGTTGATGCCCTGTCGAATTACAAAAGCGACTTTGCGCTCTTTCCGGAGTTTTTTAACGCGCCCCTCATGGGTTTGACTGATCAGGTCGATCAGACCCGCGCGGTGCGCTTTCTGGCAGGCTTCACCAAACAGTTTCGCGACCGCATGTCGGACCTGGCGGTCAGTTACAACATCAACATTGTGACAGGCTCCATGCCGCTGCTGGTCGATGACCGGGTATTCAATGTGTCCTACCTTTGTCATCGCGATGGCCGGGTCGATGAGCAGCGCAAAATCCACATCACGCCTCACGAACGCCGGGACTGGGTTATCGAGGGCGGCGACAAGTTTGAAGTCTTCGAAACCGATGCCGGCCGTGTCGCCATCATGATCTGCTACGACATCGAGTTTCCGGAACTGGGCCGTCTTGCGGCGAGCCAGGGCGTCGACATCATCTGCGTGCCCTTCTGGACCGACACCAAGAACAGCTACCTTCGGGTGCGTCACTGCGCTCAGGCCAGAGCCATCGAAAACGAGTGCTACGTGGTCATTACGGGCAGTGTCGGCAACCTTCCGAAAGTCGAGAATCTGGACATTCAGTATGCCCAGTCCTCTGTGTTCTCGCCGTCTGACTTTGCATTCCCCCATGATGCGGTGATGGCCGAAACCACGCCCAATACGGAAATGATGATGTTCTCGGACCTGGATCTGGAAAAGCTCACCCTGGTGCGCGACGAGGGCTCAGTCACCAATCTCAAGGATCGGCGCACCGACATGTATCATGTAGCGCCTCAGTTCAGTCTGAGTGCTTCTCCAGAGGACGAAGCCAACGAAGAAGGTTGACCGGCGAATGCAACAAAGGGAACGCGCAGAGCCGTGTTTGCCAAATGTGTTTGATCTGGCTATTGTTGAGCAATTGATACAAATAACAGAGGGTAGCGCCGCTGATCGCACTTGAGCGGCCGGCCCCGGCAATAATCGGAACCATGAAAAATAGCATTCAAACTTCCCACCAGCCGCTCCCGGACCTTATCGCCCGCTTCAAAGTGAAGCGGGGCCTGTTTCGGACTGAAAAAGTCGAAGCAAAGGTCTATGCCCTGGATCAACACACCTGTATTTTCAAGACTGACAAATTGTTTAATCCGGGCGACACGTTGTTACTGGATCTGGTTATGACCATGCCGTTTGAAAACGTGGACGCCTCGGCTTTGAGCGCATTGATCACCGAACGTAAAAAGCACTGTAGCAATTTTTTCTATTTGGTTGATTTTATCGACTTTGGCTCCCGTTCCGCCAACGCGACTCAAAACAGACTTGAGCGGATCTGCCGCATTCTGACCAAAAAACAGTCATTAAGGTCGCGCCGTAACAGAGCAACTGCCGGCCTGAAACAAAGCGCCTGAGCCAAGCAGGCCCGATCGTGAAGAAAATCCCGAAACAGTCATCCAATCACGCTTTAAAGTGGTATGTGTCTGTCGGGCTCTTGCAGGTTAATCCTCGGATAAGGAGTCGTCACCATGGCGAAGAAACGTAAACAGGGTACGGACAAGATCGTTAAAGACATTAACAAGGAATTCGAGAAGACCTCATCCAAGGTCGAAAAAATGGTCGGCAAGGCGCTCAAGAAAGTCGAGTCGCTGCAGGCCCAGATCGAAGAGCCCATACGCAAAATGGCCGGTGATTTTGACCGGGTGCGCGAGCGCGAATTGAAACGCCTGAGTGCGGAGCTGGATCGACGGCGCAACGAACTCTACGAGTTCCGGGAAAACATGATGGAGCGCCTGGGCGTTGCTGCTCGCGATGCCAAAAAAGAAGCCAAAAAAACCACCGGTAAAGCAGGCAAGAAAGTGAAGGGCAATCTGCCGGGTGAACCGACGGAAACTTCGCCCTCAAAATCCGAACAGGCTCTGCCTTCCAAGGCCGAAAAGAAAGCGCCGGCCCCGAAGAAAAAAACCCCTCCCGCGGCTCCCAAGCCGGCGGCAGACAGAACTGGCCTGACCCAAGTGAAAGGCATCGGACCTGCGACCGAGAAAAAACTGAAGGACGCGGGTATTACAACCATTGATCAGATTGCCAATCCGTCTGACGAAGACCGGGAAAAGCTCAAGGCGTTTTCTTCTTCACGAGGCTTTAGCAACTGGTCCACAGAAGCCAAAAAAGTGACCTGATGCAGACATCCGAACAGCCAGTCCTACGTGACATTGTCCTCATTGGCGGAGGCCACAGTCACGTAGGTGTTCTCAAACGCTTTGCCATGAATCCCGTGCTCGGCGTGCGCCTGACCCTGATCTGCCGGGATACCCATACGCCCTACTCCGGCATGCTGCCCGGCTATGTGGCCGGGCATTACAGTTATGACGAAGTTCACATTGATCTCAGCCGACTGGCGGAGTTCGCTGGTGCCCGTTTCTACCGCGACGAAGCCGTTGCGATCAACCGGTCGGAGCAACGGGTGGATTGCCGGAACCGGCCCTCGGTGCCTTACGATCTTCTGTCCATCAACATCGGCTCCGCCCCGCGTGTCCAGGACGTGCCGGGCGCCCGGGATCACGCCGTACCGGTCAAGCCCATTCAGGGGTTCAATGACCGTTGGGTAGCGCTGTTATCCAGGCTGGAGAATCATCAGGGCCCGATGACTGTGGCCGTTGTTGGTGCTGGTGCCGGCGGTGTGGAGCTGACTCTGGCCATGCAGCACCGTCTGCGGGAGGAGATCAGCAAGCGTGGTGGCGATCCGGGCAGGCTGTCTTTCCACTTGTTCGACGCCGCACCCCAGCTGCTTCCAACCCATAACGACAAGGTTCGCCAGCAATTCGAAAAAACGCTCCATGAACGAGGGGTCCGACTTCACCTGGGAGCGCCCGTTACCCATGTTGACGCGCAGCGGTTAACCACCGAGTCAGGCGAAATTCTGGATGCAGACGAAGTGCTTTGGGTAACCCGGGCCGGCGGTCCGGAATGGCTCCAGAAAACAGGGCTGGCGCTGGATGACGACGGTTTTATTCTGACTAGAGACACCCTGCAAACGGAAACCGACGACAGGATTTTTGCCGCGGGGGATATCGCCAATGTGATCGACCACCCGCGCGAAAAAGCCGGCGTGTTTGCAGTACGCCAGGGCCGTCCTCTGGCTGACAATCTCAAACGTGTCGCCACGGGCCGCAAAGCAAAGCCGTTCAAGCCCCAGAAAAAATGGCTGGCACTGATCAGCACCGGCGACAAATTCGCGGTCGCATCAAGAGGTGACTTCGCCATCGCAGGCAAACTGGTGTGGCACTGGAAAGACTGGATTGATCATCAATTCATGTCGAAGTTCAACGACCTCCCGGCAATGGCAGATACAGGCAACCTGCCCGACACTTCCGCCGCCCAGAACCCCGAGGAAGCCGCCCAGGCCATCTCCGCTGTCGCCATGCGTTGCGGCGGCTGCGGCGCCAAGGTCGGCAGTACTGTTCTGTCCCGGGCCCTAGCCAACCTTAAGCCCATCGAGCGCGACGACATTCTCGTCGGCCTGCACGCCCCCGACGACGCCGCGGTTTTGACGGTTCCGCCAGGCAAGGCCGTGGTTCATACCGTGGACTTTTTCCGTGCCTTTATCGATGATCCTTATGTTTTTGGCCGGGTGGCTGCCAATCACAGCCTGGGGGACGTGTTTGCCATGGGCGCTCACGCGCAGAGCGCAACGGCAGTGGCGACCGTGCCCTACGGTATCGAATCCAAGGTCGAGGACATCGTCTTCCAGATGATGTCCGGTGCTGTGGATGTGCTCAATGAGGCGGGCTGCGCCCTGGTGGGCGGCCATACCGGTGAGGGTCGGGAGCTGGCCCTGGGCTTTGCCGTCAATGGCTACATTGATCCGGACAAAGTCATGAGCAAAGGCGGTCTGGTGGCGGGTGACGTTCTGCTGTTGACCAAACCCATCGGCACCGGAACGCTCTTCGCTGCTCACGCCCAGCTAAAGGCTCGGGGCCGCTGGATCGATTCGGCGCTGGAATCCATGATGCAGTCCAACAAGACGGCTGCGGAGTGCCTGAGCCGTTTTGGTTCGCGCGCCTGTACCGACGTCACGGGCTTTGGCCTGCTTGGGCACCTTGTGGAGATGACGCGGCCCTCCGGCGTTGACGCCGAGCTCTCGCTGTCGTCCATTCCGATTCTTCCGGGTGCCGAGGAAACGGCGGCGGCAGGCATCCTGAGCTCGCTTCAGCCCGCGAACATACGCCTTCGCCGCGGCATACGTAACCAGGATGAATGGATCAATAACGAACGCTATCCGCTGATATTCGACCCGCAGACAGCGGGCGGCCTGCTGGCCAGCATACCGGCGGACAAGGCTGACGCCTGTGTTGCGGAACTCAAGGCGCTGGGTTACCCGGAGACCGCGATCATTGGCCGCATTCTGCCTCAGGGCGAAGCGATTGAACCAATTGTTCTGAAGGCCTGATTCAGCGCCGCCAACAGGGCTTTTTGCTCCATGGCGGGGGTGAAATTGGCCGCTTCGCTTTCAACGTGCCGACGCAGTGCCTGCAGGAAATCCGATTCGGTTTCGGCACGCAACAGCAAATGGGCGAGAGCGGCATCGTTGCGGACGGCGAAGTATCCGGGATATTGCTTGCCAAGCAGCCCACGATTGCCGGCGATATCCGAGGCGATGACCGGCAGGCCAGCGCGGCAGGCTTCGGAAACGACATTGGCGCCACCCTCCATCACCGAGCTGATGACCATGGCGTCTGACTGAATCATCAATGCCTGGGTGGCCTCTTTACCGAGTTCGCCCAGCCATTGGTAACGGGAATTTTCCCGTTCTTCACATCGGGCAGCCTCGGACCAGTCTTCGTTATGGGCCTTGCCTGCCTGGAGGATGCGAATGTTCGAGTCGGTGGGCAACAACCGAGAAGCGTAGGCCGCGCGCAGCGGGTCTTTTTCTTCGCGCAAGTGACCGATGACACAGACATCAAAGTACCGGTTATCTTTTCTTGCCGCCGGTAAATCACGCGGGGGAACGTCGGCAGATTGCAGCACGATGGCCAGCCGGTCGTGGAGTCTGGCGGGAATATCCTGTGCAACCTCCCGGTGAAGCCCGATCAGAACATGACTGGCTGCCATGGACGCCAGGGTTTCGTCCGGATGGCTGTGCTGAAAACGGTACACGTCGGTGCCGGCCAGAACCGTAATCATCGGCGCCTTCGGGTGTTCCTGGCGGAAGGCCATAATGGCATCGTGGCTACGCCAGGCGTGCAGTGCGATCATGGCGTCCGCCGCCTGACCGTGATATTCGGTAAGAATATCAATGTCGTGGCCGGCCTCGTGCAACAGGGCTGCCCAGCGTTCCGCTGTGGCTCTGTTTCCGGCTTTGGAGCCTGGCGGTGCAGGCGTCATCAGGATCAGTTTCATAAATGTTGCTTGCTCACTTTGATCGGCTCCGCCACTGTAAGCCGGGCTTTTGCCTAGGGTTATTGCAAATAGTGTGTAAAAAAACGAACCAAACGAAAAGCCCTGGCGTAAAGGTTAACGCTTGATGCCAGAGCGAGTATCCTAGGGGACCGATCTTTAAAGCAAGGATCGCCCCTCCCCGGCGATTCAAAATCCATGTGCCCTTGGCACCAACGGAACGAGAGAAAGCACGATGTTTACCAAATTGAAAAAAAGCATGATTGGCGCACTGGGCGCCGTGACCCTGGCCAGTATGCCCCTCGCAGCGGAAACTTTCATTTTCACGGCGATTCCGGACGAAGATGAAACCAAGCTGATCGAACGTTTCCGTGGCATGGCGGACTACCTTTCAGAGGAGCTGGACGTGGAGGTGCGCTACATTCCGGTGAAATCCTACGCTGCGGCCATCTCGGCGTTCCGCAACAACCAGGTTCAGCTGGCCTGGTTTGGCGGTCTGTCCGGCGTTCAGGCACGAAACCTGGTGCCGGGTTCCGAAGCCATCGCCCAGGGTACCGAAGACGCCTCTAATTTTGTGTCCCATTTCATCGCTCACAAAAGCACCAGTCTGGAACCCATGGATGAGCTCTCCGAAGAATTGCGGGGTAAAACCTTCACCTTCGGCTCCAAGGGCTCCACATCCGGCCGCCTGATGCCGGAATTCCATATTCGCGAGGCTTTTGGCGAGTCGCCTGATGACGTCTTTTCACGCGTCGGGTACAGCGGTAACCATACACGTACGTTGAGGCTCGTGGAGTCCGGCACCTATGAAACCGGGGCCATTAATTTCAAAGTCTGGGAGAAGGAGTTGGCGAACGACAACATCGATACCGACGAGGTCAGTATCATCTGGACGACTCCGCCCTACCCCAATTACCAGTGGACCATCCGCGCCGGTGTCGATGACCGGTTCGGTGAAGGCTTCAAACAACGCGTCACCGATGCGCTGCTGAACCTTGAGGACAAGGAACTGCTGAACAGCTTTCCGCGCTCATCCTTCATCCCCGCGTCCAACGACGATTACGAGCCCATCCAGAAGGTCGGTGAAGAAGTAGGAATTCTGGATTGATGACAGCACTACAGCTTTATGGCATTACGGCCTCCTTTGGCGGGAAGCGGGTCCTTGGGCCCCTTTCCCTTTCGGTTGAGCCAGGTGAGCGCATTGCTCTGGTCGGGAAAAGCGGTGCGGGCAAGTCGACCCTGATACGTCTGTTGTACCAGGAGGCCTTGGGCCCGGTGGCCTATGTTCCCCAGGAACTCGGGCTGGTGCAGTCGTTATCTGTATTTCATAACGTTTTCATGGGCCGGCTCAACGAGCGTTCGAGCTGGTACAACCTGGCCACCCTGGTAAAGCCGTTCAAGCGGGACCGTGACGAAATAGAGCCATTGCTGGGCCAGCTTGGCATTGGTGAAAAACAGTGGTCGCCAGTGGCGAGTCTTTCCGGGGGCCAGCGCCAGCGCACAGCCATCGCCCGGGGGATCTACAGTCGCGCGCCCGTGTTGTTGGCCGATGAGCCAGTATCGGCTCTGGACGGTCCTCTCGCCCATGTCGTCATGGGGCTTTTGCGGGAATCCTTTGGCACCTCCGTTATCGCCTTGCACGATGTCGAACTGGCGCTCAGATACAGTGATCGCATCGTCGGTATTCTCGATGGCCAGGTGGCACTCGATGAGCCCAGCGAGCGCCTGTCCGAGACCGACATTCTACCGCTGTACTGAGCGAACCATGCCTTCGTCCCCCACTGTCCGTGTCAGCTTCCTGTTTATCGCCATAGCGTTCGGCTGCCTCCTGTTCGCCGATATGGCAATAACTGCAACCAATCCCTGGCTTGATCTCGGGCGCTTTTTCATGGGCATGGTGACGCCCGATTTCCTGAGTATTGAAGGCCTGTATACCGCCGTGCTTCGCACAGTGGCCTTTGCCTTTACCGGCGTTGCGCTCGGCAGTCTTAGTGGTTTTCTGCTGTCACTGGTTTACCGTTTTCGTGCCGTGCGGCTTTTCTGCGCCTTCATTCGCGCTATTCACGAGCTTTTCTGGGCGCTCATTTTTCTGCAATTTTTCGGCTTCCATCCATTAACGGGCGTCCTGGCCATTGCCATTCCCTACGCCGGTATTTTTGCCAAAGTGTATTCGGAAATTCTGGACGAGGCCGACCCGGAACCCCGGAAGCTGTTGCCGTTCGGCACGGGTATCGTATCGGCGTTCTTCTTCGCCCGCGTACCGGACTGCTGGCTACAGCTACGCACTTATACATCCTATCGGCTGGAGTGCGGCCTGCGCTCCAGCGCCATCCTGGGCTTTGTCGGCTTGCCCACCATGGGCTTTTATCTTGAGAGTGCATTTTCGCAGACACACTATTCCGAGGCTGGCGCGCTTTTACTGGTATTTTATGTGCTCATTGCCACCATACCGATCTGGGTCCGGCCCAAACTTTTGCCAGTCTATGTTCTGTCGGCGCCGTTTTTCCTGGGGGACGGTATGCCTATTGTCTGGGGCAATGTCACCCGCTTCTTTACCGAAGACATAGTTCCGAGCCCGATTCGAAACAGTGAAGGTTTTGGCAGCCTCATGAGCTGGTTTGGTGATCTCATGGTGCATTCGGCGCTGCCGGGAATCTGGAATACCCTTATCCTGACCCAGATCGCCCTGGTGACCACCGGTCTGATCGCACTGGCCGCATTTCCCCTGATATCCACACATTTTGGCGGGCCGATTCGGCGTATCTTCGGCAATGTGTTTCTGGTGGTCGCGCGGTCGACGCCGGAATACATCCTCGCCTATATCCTTTTGCAGTTGTGGGGCCCCTCCATGTTGCCGGCAGCGGTGGCCCTGGCCCTTCATAACGGCGGCATTATCGGGCATCTGATCGGCCGTCAGAGCAGTGGCATTAAATTACGGGCCGATGCGCCAGTAGGCCTGAACCGTTATTCCTACGAACTGACGCCGAGAGTTTACCGCTCCTTTCTTGCGTTTCTGTTCTACCGATGGGAAATCATCATGCGCGAAACGGCGATTCTGGGGATTCTGGGCATCGCCACGCTGGGCTTCTACATCGACAGTGCGATTCAGGATATCCGGTTTGACCGGGCAATGATCCTGATTCTTATCACGGCAATGCTGAACATCGGCATCGATGCCCTTTCGCGTTTTATCAGACGCAAACTGGCTCTACAGACCATGCCGACCTGCTAGCAGCCGGATTTTGACACTTTTAAATAGGAAACGAGTTTGCAACCGGACATTTCCATTCAACAGGTAAGCAAGATCTACGAAGGCGGGTTTCACGCCCTCAAAAACATCAATCTGGATATCCAGAAGGGTGAGATCTTTGCGCTTCTCGGCCCCAATGGCGCCGGCAAAACCACCCTGATCAGCATGATCTGCGGTATCGTCAATATCAGTGAAGGCCGCGTATTGGCGGCAGGGCACGACGTCATCAAAGATTACCGGGGGGCACGCAAAGCCATTGGCCTGGTGCCGCAGGAGCTCAGTACCGACTCCTTTGAAAAGGTCTGGAACACCGTATCGTTCAGCCGTGGCCTGTTCGGCAAACCACCGAACCCCGCCCACATAGAAAAGGTTCTGAAGGATCTTTCGCTCTGGGACAAACGCAATAACCGCATCATGTCGCTGTCCGGCGGCATGAAACGACGGGTCATGATCGCCAAGGCACTTTCCCACGAGCCGCAAATCCTGTTTCTTGACGAACCCACCGCCGGCGTCGACGTGGAACTCAGGAAAGACATGTGGGCCATGGTGCGCAAGCTGCGGGATAACGGCGTCACCATTATTCTGACCACCCATTACATCGAAGAAGCCGAGGAGATGGCTGACCGCATCGGTGTGATTCGGGACGGCGAGATCATCCTGGTCGAGGACAAGGAGCGGCTGATGGCCAAGCTCGGCAACAAAGAGCTCCGCTTGCACCTTCAGCACCCCCTCGCCAGTGTGCCGGAAAGCCTCAGGGACGAACCGCTGGAACTTTCGGTCAACGGCTATGAGTTGGTCTATACCTTCGATGC
Source organism: Oleiphilaceae bacterium (assembly GCA_018334495.1). Lineage (GTDB taxonomy): Bacteria > Pseudomonadota > Gammaproteobacteria > Pseudomonadales > Oleiphilaceae > Marinobacter. The sequence goes on along the minus strand of JAGXLV010000004.1, from coordinate 46,352 downwards.
CCAGAGGGAACAAGCCGGCGTCGCGCGCCTGTTGCGTCATCTGGGCGAACAGGGCATCGACTTCCGCGACATCCAGACGCGGGAAAGCTCCCTGGAGGATATTTTCGTGGACCTGGTCAACGAGAACAAATCATGAATATTTACGGCATACGCGCAATCTACAAGTTCGAAATGGCCCGCATGTGGCGCACCCTCATGCAGAGTGTGGCCTCTCCGGTCATCTCAACCACACTCTATTTTGTCGTCTTCGGCTCGGCGATCGGTTCCCGCATGGGCGATATCGACGGCATCAGTTACGGGGCTTTCATTATTCCCGGCCTGGTCATGCTGTCTCTGCTGATGCAAAGCATTTCCAACGCCTCATTTGGCATCTATATGCCCAAGTTTTCCGGCACGATCTACGAAGTGCTGTCCGCTCCTGTGTCCTACCTGGAGGTGGTTATCGGTTATGTCGGCGCCGCGGCCACAAAATCCACCATGCTGGGCATCATCATTCTTCTAACCGCCCGCCTGTTCGTGCCCTACGAGGTCATGCACCCCTTCTGGATGCTGGCCTTCCTGGTACTCACCGCGATAACTTTCAGTCTGTTCGGCTTTATTATCGGCATCTGGGCGGACGGTTTCGAAAAGCTGCAAGTCATACCCTTGATGATTGTCACGCCTCTGGTCTTCCTGGGCGGCACCTTCTATTCTATCGATATGCTACCGGATATCTGGCAGAAAATTACCCTGCTCAACCCGGTGGTTTACCTGATCAGCGGCTTCCGGTGGGCCTTCTATGGCGTTTCCGATATTCATATTGGCGTCAGCGTCGCCATGATCGTGTTTTTCCTGCTTGCCTGCATGACCACCATCTGGTGGATTTTCAAAACCGGGTACCGGCTGCGGTCATGAGCGAGACAATGGTAAATTGTTTTTACCGAAAGATTTCTGTCGACAGCCACAGGTGGCCGGTGAGTTGTCTTCTGATAGCATTTTACCTGTTGGTCATTTCCGTCACGGCGGAAGCCGACGTCGAGAAGACAACACCCCCGGAACACGCCTGCCTGGTTGGCGATTCGGTCAAAGTCGTGATTGATATTGAAGTGGCCGATTCGCCGGCGAAGCGCCAGCAGGGTTTAATGGGGCGCAAAAACCTCGGAACTCATGACGGCATGCTGTTTGTTTATGACCGACTCCAGCCACCCTCCACTGCCTTCTGGATGTACCGGACCCACCTGCCTCTGGATATTGCCTATATTGGGCCGAACGACCAGATACTGGCGATCAACGCCATGACTCCCTGCACCGCCGGCGCCCACGAGTGTCCGAAATACCCCGCCGGGGTTTCCTTTAACAAGGCCCTGGAAATGAATCGCGGATTTTTTGCCGCTGAGGGTATAGATGTGGGCGACACCTTTGTCCGCAGTCATGAGGCCGATTGTAGTGTCTGATCCAGAACCGCCCCCATTTATCAGGCATATGGGTGCCGCCATGCCTATACTTCAGGCCGACTCGCCCACCGAAAACCGGTTGGGTCATCATTAAGCGTCTGTTTGCGGCCAATACTGATCCAATCAACTCGGCAGTGCGCATAATCTTTGGCTACGTTACTCTTAGCGTGGTTGTCGAAATAATCGCAACTGGCACGCCCAAATCCTATTTCAGACCCAACCAGGCTTTGCAGATGACCAACAGTACCCCCTGCAACCAAACCCGAAAGGCCAACGACAAGAGGACTCCAGGATGAAAATAACACTCAAGGAACTGAAATCACGATCAGATCCAACCATTGGACTGGTCGAACTGGTCTCGGTGGAGGGTCGCTATTACCTGGCAAGACTGCATGTGGACGGGGCCCAGAAAATTCTGACGGACAAACACGGCGAGCCACTGCTTTACACCGGGGTTGCCGCTGCGGAAGAGGCGCTGAGCGCTTTCCCCATTACCCAGACCGATGTGCTTCCGCCGGGCGGCTATGAGGAAATGGTGGGAATGAACGAAGACGAAAAAACCGAGATGCGTGTGCCGACTCACAGAGGCAAAGGCTAAACAATGAAAGTCAGTTGAACCCGGATGCACCCTTTCCCCGGGTCTGTCACGTTTAGCGGTCAGTCAGTTTGAGTTCAATCCGCCGGTTTTTTTGCAGCGCCTGTGCCGAATTGCCCTGCGCAACGGGGAAAAACTCACCAAAGCCCGCAGCTACCATACGCTTGTCGGGCACACCCTGCTCTGACAGGTAGCGCACAACCGCGACTGCCCGTGCAGTGGAAAGCTCCCAGTTCGACGGGAATTCGGCTGTATTGATGGGAATGAGATCGGTGTGTCCGTCGATACGCAGAATCCATTCAATATCGTCGGGGATTTCCTCCACGACGTTCAGTAATACCCTGGCCAGCTTGTCGAGTTCAACTTTGCCCGCAGGGCCGAGGCTTGCCGAGGCGGAGGCAAACAAAAGCTCCGAGGGCAGCAGGAAGCGGTCGCCAACAATCCGGACGTTTTCATTGTCGGACAGAATCTCCCTGAGACGTCCGAAAAACTCGGACTGATAGCGTTCGAGCTGATTCACCCGTTCGGCCAACAGGGTGTTCAGGCGCTTACCTACCCGCTGCAGCTCCGCGTCCTTCTCGGCAGTAAGATCCTTCTGCAGGCGCAATGCCGCGGTAATCTGGCCGAGCTGCTTCTGCAGTGCCGATATCTGATTGGACAAACGCGTGATCAGGGTTTGCTGTTCAAAAGAAAGCAGCTGTTCCTCATCCAGGGTCTGTTGCGCCTCTCCTGCGGCTTCGTTCAGGTCCTCGATTCTCAGTGCCTGGGCCTCGGCGTCGAATTGCTGGGCTCGCAACTGTTCGTTTTTTTCGTCCAATTCAGCGCCCAACATATCGTTGAGAGCCAGACTGTCGCTGTAATTGTCCTGCACCGACACCATTTCCTGTTGCAATGCGTCGGTTTTTTCCTGCTCAAGCCCGAGAAGTCGGGATATTTCAGCAAGCCGGGTGTTGAGGCGAGCCAATTCGCTGTTGCGATCCGACAGGGTCTGGGAGAGGTAAAGCTGGCTGACCACATAGATCAGCAGCATGAAGATAACCAGCATCAACAAAGCCGACAGGGCGTCCACGTAGCCCGGCCAGACATTGATGTTACTTTTCGTTCGGCGTCTTGATCCGATCATGAATGATCACTCTTCAACTTGCTCATCGCATTATTACTCCTTGCTGGCAAGTTGAACTTTCAATGCCTGATTTTCCTCCAGGACGCGGGCAAGATCGTCGTCTTTCCGGGTGTCCACCTTGTCCACCGTATCGACCAGGTGCGTTACCCCTGTCAGCCACTCTTCCAGGCCATCGTAGAAACGGTTCTGGGCGTGGCCGGCCTGAATATCCAGAAACCCCAGAATCAGTGACCCGCCGAGCCCCAGCAGGGAGGAACTGAAGGCGGTGCCCATACCCTCCAGCGGTGTCAAAAGCCCGGATTGCAATTCGGCGAAGACGTCTGCGAAATCACCCTGCCCCATATCGAGGCCGGTAATGACACCGCCGACAGCATTGATGGTTCCCAGCAAGCCCCAGAAAGTACCCAACAGGCCCAGAAACACCAGAAGACTGATAAAGTAACGGGTGATTTCGCGCTGTTCATCCATGCGACTGTGGATACCGTCGAGAACCGTACGCAATGACATGGTCGAGAGGGAGAATTGGTCGCGCTTGTAATCGTCACCCAGTTGCCTGGCAAGTGGCTTTAAAAGATGGGGCTCTTGCAAGACAGACAGACCCGCATGCCCTGTTCTGAACTGGGCAATCCAACGCATTTCGGGAAAGAGTACAAACACCTGCCGGTAGGTTAAACCGATACCAATCAGCAAAACAGACACAATCAGAAGGTTAAAAACCCAGTTCGCCATGAAGGCAGTTGTCAGAGGCGCATGGATCAAAACACAAACGGCCAGCACCACCCCCAGAAACAGCGTCATCCAGAAGAGGGTATGTTTGGGATTACTCATCGACACAATCAACTTTTAGCAAATGGAACAGATGCAGACGTTAGCACAGCGTTGCGATGCCTGTGCCTGTTTCTTGGGGTATTTCCGTGACGGCTTGTTAACCAAATACCAGGCGACTTTTACAAGGCGTCAGCCTTCAAAGTAGGAGCGCCTGGCAGTTTACCAGCCTTAGCCACTGAAAACCCATCCGAAGTCCCGGAAATACTGTTATTGGACACCGGGCGGGGCGGGTTCTCGCGAGACCGTAAGATAAAGACGGAGACATTTGAACTGTGCGACAATCCTGATATTCGCAGACCCGATGGGATCAATCCGACTCAAGCCAGAATCGCCGTAAGTATCAAACAACTTTGACGTTCAATGACGAGCCTGTGAAATGAATAATAAACAACAAGCTGAGATACACGCAAGTGCCATCATAGACCCTGCGGCAAGACTTGCGGACGACGTATCCGTGGGCCCTTACGCCATTATCGGGGCCGGAGTGGAGATCGAATCCGGAACAAGCATCGGCCCCCATGCTGTCATTAACGGGCCGACCCGTATCGGCCGCGACAATCGTATTCATGCGCACGTTTCCCTGGGCGACGCTCCGCAAGACCTGGGCTACCGGGGCGAAGAAACCCGCCTGGAAATTGGTGACCGCAACACCATCCGGGAATTTGTTTCGATTCACCGGGGCACGCCCAAAGACCGGGCCCTGACCACCGTTGGTAACGACAACCTGTTCATGGTCCAGAGTCATGTGGGTCATGATTGTATTATTGGCGATAACGTAATCATGGCCAATTGCGTCAATGTAGGCGGCCATGTCGTGGTTGAGGATCGCGCTAACATCGCAGGGACAGTGGCGATCCATCAGTTTACCCGAATTGGGCGCCTTGCCATGATCGGCGGCGGCAGCATTGTCCTACGGGACATCCCCCCTTTCATGCTTGCCAACGGCAACAGCGCGAAATTGTTTGGCCTTAATCGCCGGGGCCTGCAGCGAGCCGGTTTCGACGCCGACGGCATCGCGGACCTTAAACGCGCCTATAAAATACTTTACCGCTCGGGGCTGCCACTGGCCGAAGCCATACGTCAGTTATCGGAGGCCCCCCAGTCTGCGGCGGTCAAAGAACTCTTGAATTTCATGCAACCATCGAAACGGGGATTTAGCCGATGAATCAGCTTCGAGCTGCTGTCGTAGGTGTAGGGCACCTGGGTAAATTTCATGCTCAAAAATACGCCGCACTGAATCAAACAAATCTTGTCTTTGTGGTTGATCCTGACCCGGAACGAGCCGCCGCGGTTGCTGAGGCAAACGGCGCTCAAGTCTGTGGCAGTCATCGGGATTTGATCGGTCAGGTTGACGTTGCCAGTGTGGTGGTCCCGACATCCCATCACTACACGGTGGTTCGGGATCTTCTGGAAGCGGGAATCCACGTCCTGGTGGAAAAACCGATCACCACCACCCCCACCGAAGCAAAACATCTGATCCAGTTGGCCCGGGACCAGGATTGTGTGCTCCAGGTCGGTCACCTGGAGCGATTCAACCCCGTCATGCAGGAACTGGCAAAACGCATCCAGACTCCGATTTTTATTGAATCCCACCGCATCGCACCTTTTAACACCCGTGCGATGGATGTAGATGTGGTGCTTGACCTGATGATTCACGACATTGATCTTATCCTGGATCTGGTCAAGTCCCCAGTCGAGCGTATCGACGCCAGCGGCAGCCAAGTCTTATCGTCAGCGATCGACATTGCCAACGCCCGCGTACTTTTCGCCAATGGCTGTGTCGCCAATGTCACTGCCAGCCGAATCAGCCTGAAACAGGAAAGGCGCATGCGGCTTTTCCAGAGCGATGCCTACTTCTCGGCGGACATGTCCGAGCGTCGCCTGGAAGTGCGGCGCAAATCCAATAAAGAAATGATGTTCCCCGGCATACCCGATATTGAGAGTGAAACTCTGGTTCTGGACAACATTGACGCTCTGGAAAGCGAGATACGCGCGTTTGCCAACAGCGTCCTGGAAGGCCGCCCGCCAGTTGTCAGTGGTGAGGATGGTTTGCGCGCATTGGAAATGGCCACTGCGGTCATCGCGCAAGTAAAGAAAGAGTCCCCGCCAGTGAGCCCCACTAACGTAAAACTTACCTGAACCGGAGATAAAACAGATGATACCGATGGTCGATATTGCAGCGGGTCATACGGCCCTGCAGGAAGATATTGCCAATGCACTCAAGGATATCGTTGCGACCGGCCAATTCGTAGGCGGGCCGCATGTCCAGGGTTTCGAAAAAGAGGCCGCTACTTTTTTAGGCGCACCTTACGCCATAAGCTGCGCCTCGGGCACAGACGCGCTCCACATGGCGTTGCGCGCTCTGGACATTGGCCCGGGCGATGAGGTCATTACGACCCCCTTCACCTACTTTGCCACTGTGGAGGCCATTTTTTATGTCGGCGCAAAGCCCGTATTCGTCGACATTGACCCTCACACCTTCAATATCGACGTGAGCCAGCTGGAAGAAGCCGTCACGCCGGCCACCCGCGCAATTGTACCGGTGCATATCTTTGGTCAGCCGGCGGCGATGGACCAGCTCATGCCTCTTGCCAAAAAACATCACCTGCATGTCGTCGAAGACTGCGCTCAATCCTTTGGCGCGAGACACGGCGCGGACTTTACCGGCACATTCGGCGATGTAGGCTGCTTCAGTTTTTTCCCCACCAAAAATCTGGGCGCCTGTGGTGACGGCGGCCTGATGACCACCCACTCGCCAGAACTTGCCGACAAGCTCCGGCTACTTTGCAGCCATGGCAGCAATGAGCGGAATCATCACAAGATCATCGGCTACAACAGCCGGCTGGATTCCATGCAGGCGGCCATTCTGCGCATCAAGCTTAACCATGTTCACGAATGCAACCGGGCCAGACGCCAGGTGGCCGACTGGTACCGTGAAGGCCTGGGGGACGTCAGCGGTATTGAGGCGCCAACGGTGAATGCCGGTGGTGATCATGTGTACCACCAGTTTACGATTCTGGTTCCGGAACAGGTTCGTGAGACAATCAGGCACCACCTGTCGGAACAGGGCATTGCCTCCGCCATCCACTACGCCTTGCCGGCCTATCGACAGCAAGCCCTACCGGAGGAGTACCACAGCCATAAGCTGCCGGTGGCCGAATCAGTGACCGCCCGTTGCCTCTCCTTGCCAATCTACCCGGAAATGAGCCGGGAGCAGGTCGACAGAGTTGTTCAGGCGGTCCGCGAAAGCTGGTAATAGAACAAAAAACCCGGAAATTCCCGGGTCAGATCACTCCCCCCTTCTGACCTGGGCCTGCATTAAGACTCACCCTCACAAACCAGTATTATTTATGACTGTAACTGATTGTAAATGAATCGGAGGCTGTTATACTTATTTTCATGACTTGAGATGTCGCCAGATTTTTATAATAAAACCGACTACTTACGTGGATTTAATAATGTCCTTTGAAAATCTTTTTGATAACAGTTTCGAGCGTGTAGTCCGGGATAAACAACAAGAAAACGACTTTTTCGATGCCTTTTATCAGCGCCTACTCAGATCATCTCCGCTGATTCGGGAAAAATTCACCGAATCCGACCGGCTGGAACAGCGCAAGACGGTGAAGAAAGCTTTCTATGGCATGGTGGTTTTCCATGCCAGTGGTTCAGCGGCAGGGCTCCCGGAGAAAGTCGCCTTTACCCACAGCACACGTGGGCGTGATATCAAACCGGCGCTTTACGATCACTGGCTGGAGAGCCTGATTGATACAATGAAAGAATACGATCCATACTCCGATGACGACGTTGAACTGGCCTGGCGGCTTGTACTCAGCACCGGCATAACCTATATGAAATTCAAGCATAATCGCTTCTAAACATTTAACAGGGAGTTCTGCTGACTCGAACGGCGCCCGCTTGCCAAAAGCAAAGCCTGTGTTAGTGTGTACAGACAAAAATCAGGTTGGAGCTTTCTTATGAAAGCCAGGAAAGAACAGCCTCCGGGTTCCCGTTTTTGCTACCAGTTGGATAAGCCACGCCTCGCGGATTACCCGACCAGATCGACAGAAACCCTCAAACCCCTGCAACCGACGCTGGAGCTGATTGGAGAATACCAGCGCCGCCTTTGGGCCAACCGGCGCCACAGCGTGTTGCTGCTGGTTCATGGTATCGATGCCAGCGGTAAAGACAGCTTGATTCGCACTCTGGCCACCCACATGGACCCTGCGGGGTTTCATGCCTGGTCGTTCGGCCGGCCTCTGGGCGAGGAAGCACGGCATGATTTTCTTTGGCGAGTCGTGCCCAAGCTGCCAGCCCATGGCGAAGTTTCGGCTTTCAACCGCAGCTACCACGAAGCGACAATCGCCGAGCGCGTCTGGCCGGTCCACGAGCCCGAGCGCTACGACTGGCAAGCCCGCTACGACGCCATTCGAGCGTTTGAAAAACACCTGCTGTCGGAGGGCACCAGCCTGATCAAGCTATGGCTGAATTTGTCCGATTCCGAGCATAAAAAGCGTTTGATCAAACGACTCGACAAACCTCGTAAACGCTGGAAATTCGATAAATCCGATATAGAAGCCTGGTACCGCCGCAAGGAGTACATGGACTTTGCGGAACAGTCGATGGCTGCAACCCACACTGACAAGGCCCCCTGGCATATTATTCCAGGGGATAATAAACCAGCCGCTCGCGCCATAGTGGCGGAATTGCTGGCCGAACATTTACAGAGGCTGGCGCCGGATTACCCTTCTGAACGGCCGGAAGTACTGGATCAGTACCGCAAGCTCTTGAATGATGCGGATTAGGCGTTGCCCGTGAGCACACACAAATCTGCCTTCAATCAGTGGCTATCCCGGCGAAATTCGTCAGGGCCTGCCTTATATTTGCCAGAGCCGCATCGCAGCCATTGAGGTCATGCCGATATTTCAGGTATTCCGGATCGTTATAGCCTAACCAGACATCACCGCTGTCGTCTTCCCAGATCAATGCTTTTTGCGGCAGGTCAATAGCGACGCTTCGACCGCACTGCATCAGCGGAGTGCCAGCTTTGGGGTTACCAAAAATCACCACTTCCGTTGGCGCTAATTCAATGTCCACATCGGCCGCGCCCTCGGCATGATTGATCCGGGTAAATACAGTCATGCCGCTGTTCTCCAACGCTTTCACCAGGTTGTCTGCCGTGGTTTCAACACTGTGGTTGCTTTTAACCGCGATGAGACCTTGCGCACCGTGAGCTGAGGAACTGGCAAACAGAATTAAGAGAACTGGAATCAGCAAGATTCGATACATAACACCGCCTCCAAGCAATCATGCAATGAGTTCATTTGAGTGGCTCGGATGCCACTTCAACGTGCGTAGTTTCTCCCTGTAAGCCCTGGTTGTACAGCTTTCAGATCCAGGTCAGGAAGTAGTCCGCGGGTGATGGCTCATCATTCAAGACGGAGACTCGGGTTTTATTACCAGCAGATTGCTCGGATCACCACTGTGCAGCATGACTTGCGCATCGAGATCACCGGATGAAAACGTAACCGCCTGTCCCGGCATCAGTTCCATCTCAAGGCAGCAGCCGCGATCGCAAGTCACGCTAATGAACAGTGGTTCGGCGTCTGTATTTTCAATGCTGGCGGTCTCGCCGGGGAGAATATTTTCAACTTTCTGTGAAGACTGTTCCATCGTCTGTACTCCCTTTGAGCGCGATTGTTCGTGGTAATCCTGACAACACCAGGAAACCCATTGGATTCGGGCAAAGGAAAACCCCTTACTGAATACAGATGGGTCGCGGATCACAGACTTCAACTGTCAGAGTCCCGCCTGGAGGCCCGGCTAGTCAGTTCGTTGATCCACTGATCCGCACCCTGGTATTGCCCTCACGCAATCTGGAGCAGGCGCACAAGCTGGGCCTTGCTATGTTCGGGCACAAGATCCTCAAGAGTATGTTGGTCCAGGGCAACCAAAAACGCCTCGAGGGCCTCAGAAAACAGGTTTTTAAGGCCACAAACCGGAGAAATCACGCAATTTCTATCAGATTCAAAGCATTCGACCAATTGCAAATCATGCTCTGTCTCGCGCACCAGAACACCGATATTAATCTGGCTCGGCACCATGTTCAGCCGTAGGCCCCCGTTTTTGCCGCGCACTGTTTTCACGTAGCCTTTACGGTTCAGTTGGTGCACCACTTTCATCAGGTGATTCCTGGAAATGTTATAGCTATCGGCTATTTCTTGCATGGTCGACAGGCTGTCCGGACGAACCGCGAGGTACATGAGCACTCGCACTGAATAGTCGGTATAACGGGTTATGTGCATAAGTGGGCTCCATCCGACAGAAAAAAACATACGAGTGGGTCGGCGCGTTTTTGCCCTGACGGTTAACCAGTATGCGTACTGTGCATGAGATATTGTTAGCGTATTTGATAACGTATCTTACCAAATATGCTTTGAGTGAAAAACCCGAAAATCACCTTATCAATGTTACTTTTGTTGTTAATGTGTATTTGGTGCGCTTAAATAGGTTTTTTAAAGAAAATATTCGAAATTTGAGCCTTTTATGATCATTAAAAGGATGCTCGAAAATAAAAATTTTATGGCTCAAAGCAAAACAGAAAAGGACGGGAGGCCGCATCGACATAAGGATTAAAATGCGTCCAGCGCTACCAGCGCTGTTATCAGAGTTTCAAGGTAATTGACGGGGGCGGGAAAAGCTTTTTTCCAGCAAGAGTGGTCCCCCTGCGGTTTTTTATCAGATCAACGGGGCACAATCACGTTACTCGGAACAATTGGTTGGCCAAAGGGGGCTTGGGTATTTGGCCGGGCGTCAAGTCAGAGATCGGTCATCAGCACAACCTGCTGAGCCATAAGCTTGGCCTGGCTTCTTTCCATCTCCAGCAAGGGACTGATCAATTCCTCGACTTCAGGAATAAGCGCTTTTCTCAGCAAAAGTTGGTAAAGCTGAATCACATCATTATGAAAATCCAGCACTTCCCGGCAAATACCGTCGAAATCCAATTCCAGGAAATGCTTGCCGCAGGGGCTCTGGGCGTGGTGTGAAGGACTGGACAGGTAGTCGTATAGCGTGGTGTTCAAGGCTTTTTCGTCACCCTGACGCTTGAAATCCGCCACCATCCACTCGATTTCTGATTCGTGTCTGGCCAGATATGCCAGCAACCCCCGGCTACGCTCGTCCTCGTGCCGGGCGGCGTAGTGGTCCAGGCAGCGCGCAAGACTGCTGTGCTGTTCCCGAGTCCACTCAATCAGTTCGCCAAAGGTCGTGATTTCCATTGCGTGCCTCCCCCGCCAATCCTGCCTGGACCTGATAGCCGTTAAGTCTGCCCATTGGCATGACTTTCCGGCCGATGCTTATCAGTAAACGATGAATCCAACTCTTAATTCAATGGGTACATTGTCAGCAAACATCAAGGATCCGCGCTTAAAAAGCGCCAAACAGTGACACCATGAGGGGAATGTAAAAAAGTGCGAAGACTGTACTTAAGAGTGTTGTACCTGCCGCCTGACGCGGCGAAGTATCCAGTAACGTGGCTATAACCACGGTATTGGCGGCCAGAGGCGTAATCGACATCAGAAAAAGTGCCTGGTAAACCGCCAGGTCGTAAAAGTGCAAAAGCTGGCTATCGAGCAACCAAAGCGCCAGCACTGCCACTGGCCAGACCACGAACTTTCCGAAAAAGGCCACGCCGGTAAAGCGGAGATCGCCCGCCAGGCCCCGAAAACCGAGAATGCTCATGCCAATAATCATCATGCCGAAAATGCTGTAGGCACCTCGCAAATTTTCGAACAGGGGCAACAATACATCGGGAATGGTGAGCCCCGAAAAATTCAGCGCAACCGCAAGGGCAAAGGCATAAATAGAAGGTAGTCGAGCGACACGCCCAAGGCAGCTTTTCACACTGTAGCGACCCCGAGCCGCCAGATAGAAGCCCACCGAGGTTTCGAACAGGGTTGTGCCCAGCATGCAGACAATATAAAGACCAACGCCTGCCTCACCAAACAGCAAAAGCGCAACCGGAATGCCAAAGTAACCGGTATTACCCGTGCCCGCAGCCAAAGGCATGATGTTGGCGCTGCCATCCTTAATCCAGCGCCGGGCGATATACAGGTGTGACACCCCGATCAACGTGGAGAGACTGAAGGTCAGCAATGGCAAAAAAATCACTGCCGTGGACAGAGGCGTCTTCATCACACCGTAGAAGATGACCGAGGGCGTGATGATGTACAGCATGATACCCGCAATGTGTTTACCACTGGCCTCCAGATAACGGCCCGCTATCCAGCCCAGAAAAACAGTAATGTAAAGGGGAATGAGCTTGAGGAATAACGCCAGCGCCGCGGTCATCAAGATTCCTTTCTATGTGCGGGCAGGGCCATAGGAAACACCCCGGCAGTCAGTAATCCACCAGAGGCCTGAAAGGCAAGATGTTGATTTCAATGGTGCTCCGGGCCGGACTTGAACCGGCACGCCCTGACGGGCAACAGATTTTAAGTCTGTAGTGTCTACCGATTCCACCACCGGAGCATTCGGGGAAACTGCGGGCAAAGAGTGTATAAGGCGACAGCGGGGAACGCAATTTTATTGCCCAATAATTTACGATTCACACTGTATCAGCGCATTAAGCAGGCGGGGCACTCTCTTTAACCGCACGGCCCAGGAACAGATGCCCGGCGACTTTCGGGGCTTTGGGCATATAGAAGGTGTCAAGTTGCTCAATATGAAAGCCTCCCTGCTCGATAAGCTCATCAATTGGCCGATTGAGATGGCAGCCGCCGGCGATCTTTTTCCAGCCCGGCGTGATGCGATCCTGCCATTTGCGTACGTTGCTTTGTGGCGACTGGCCGTGCTCAAGGAACAGTAATTGTCCATCCGGACGCAGCACTCGGGCCATTTGCTTCAAGGCGGTTTTCCAATCGGGAATCGTGCAGAGCGTAAAGGTCAGCAGCAGGGTGTCGACTGAATTGTCCTGGAGGGGAATTTCCTCACCGGGAAGATCCAGCCATCGCACGGGTACAGCCGATTTTTTGAGGTTGGACTGAGCCTTGCGACGCATGCCCTCTGAAGGCTCCAGGCCGTAGACCAGCTCGACCTTGTCCGGGTCGTATAAAGGTAAGTTGATACCGGAACCAATACCCACCTCCAGCACCACTCCCCTGCTCTGCGGCACAACCTGGTTTCGCAATTTCATAACCTGGCCCATGGAGCAGGCGCTATTGATCAGGTGCGGCAGTATCAAGTCGTTGTAAAAGCTCATGTTTTCTCCGCTACGCATAACACCTTGAGTCGTTGGCGTGGTTTTACAATTTTCCTGAATTCAAGCACCTATATTGTCATACATTTACCGGTCAATGGGCATTGCATGGGGAACATACCAGGACTGATAATTGGTGAGCATCTATCATTTATTGATAATTCATTTTAGTTATATTATTATGCTCAAATAATCTAAGGTGCTGGGTAGAGTTTTAACGTTGCTTGCATCTTATTCGCCCTGATAGGAGGTGCCTGTGGAGCTTGATCCCCTTTTTTTATCCCGCATTCAGTTTGCATTTATTATCTCGTTTCACGCCATTTTCCCGGTCTTCACCATTGGTCTGGCTTCTTTCGTGGCCTTGTTGGAGGCCCTTGCTTTCAAAACCGGCAACCCGCTTTGGCAAAGGTTATCCGGCTTCTGGACCAAGGTTTTTGCCGTGGTTTTCGGTATGGGTGTGGTCTCTGGCATCGTCATGTCGTTTCAGTTCGGAACCAACTGGAGCAATTTCGCCCAGGCTACCGCCAATTTCATGGGGCCGGTACTCAGTTACGAGGTCGTCACCGCTTTTTTCCTTGAGGCCGCGTTTCTTGGGGTGCTCCTGTTTGGACGCGACAAGGTGCCCCCAGGAGTTCACCTCCTGGCCGCGCTGATGGTTGCGCTGGGCACCTTCATTTCGTCGTTCTGGATTCTGTCGGCTAACAGCTGGATGCAGACGCCTGCTGGCGTTGAAGTACGCGACGGCATCTTTCACGTGGTGTCCTGGAGCGAAGCTATTTTCAACCCGTCCTTCTACTACCGTTTTGCCCACATGGGCCTGGCTTCGTTCCTGACCGGCGGATTCGTGGTGGCCGGGGTCAGTGCCTGGTACCTGCTTCGTGGTCGTGAGGTCGAAACCAATCGAAAGGCCCTCTCGATCTGTTTATGGTTGTTACTGATCATTGCGCCGGCCCAGGCAATACTGGGTGATTTTCACGGCTTGAACACCCTGGAACATCAACCCATGAAAGTTGCGGCCATGGAAGGCAACTGGGAAACATCCAGCAATGTGCCGCTGCTACTGTTCGCCTGGCCTGACCAGGAGAACCAGACCAATCATTTCGAGATTGGCATACCCGGGCTGGCCAGTTACATTCTCACGCATGAGTGGGATGGCGTTGTCCCGGGTTTGAATGAAGTGCCGAGAGCGGAGCAACCCCCGGTGGGCATCGTATTCTGGTCGTTCCGCGTTATGGTTGGTATTGGATTGCTCATGATTGCTGTTTCTGTTGCCGGGCTGGTTTTAAGGTCCGGTGGACGGTACTGGCGCACGCCCTGGTTTCTGCAATCGCTGCGATTCATGAGTATTACGCCTTTTATTGCCGTATTGGCCGGCTGGTTCGTCACTGAGATCGGCCGCGCACCCTGGTTGGTCCAGGGCATGATGACTCACGCGCAGTCTGTGACCCCCTCACTCACCGGCGGCATGGCATTGTTTAGTCTGATTGGCTATGTCCTTGTCTACGCCGTGGTATTCTCGGCGGGCATCTATTATCTGCTGCGGGTACTGTACACCGGCATGGAAGACAGCCACATCACAGAAGAATATGAAAGTGATCGCCCCAAGCGGCCCCTGTCTGCGACCCACGTGCCATTCGAGTTTGGCGACGACCAGGAACCTTCCAACCACGGCAAACCCGCCAGATAAGGAGATTATTGATTATGGAAACCCTCGATCTGGTTTTGGTCTGGTCTTTCATCATTGGCTTCGGCGTCATCATGTACGTGTTGATGGACGGTTTTGACCTGGGTGTTGGCATTCTCTTCCCGTTCGCGCCTGATGAAGAGTCTCGCGACATCATGATGAATTCAGTCGCGCCAGTCTGGGACGGTAATGAAACATGGCTTGTTCTCGGCGGAGCCGGCCTGCTTGCCGCTTTCCCTCTGGTTTATTCCATCTTGCTGCCGGCACTTTATATCGGCGTATTCCTCCTGCTGGCAGGTCTTATTTTCAGGGGGGTGGCCTTTGAATTCCGTTTTAAAGCCCGAACCTCACGTTATCTCTGGAACTGGGCATTCGCGGGTGGCTCCACCCTTGCCGCCTTCGCCCAGGGCGCCGTGGTCGGCGCTTATGTTCAGGGCTTTGAGACCGCCGGCAGGATCTACACGGGAGGTGCTTTGGACTGGTTGACACCCTTTACCGTGCTAACGGGCTTGGGCCTTCTGGCAGGCTACGCACTGCTTGGCTCTACCTGGCTGATTCTGAAGACCCAGGGCCATTTGCAAGACTGGGCCTATAAGATCACCACCCCGCTATTGATCGCTGTTCTGGTGGTTTTCGGTATTATCGGGATCTGGACGCCCTTCGTCGAAGAAGCTGTGCGCGAGCGCTGGTTTTCAAATCTGACAATTATCTGGATATTGCCAGCACTGACGCTGGTATGTGCCTTTCTGGTTTTCCGCGCTGTTCGCAATCGAACCGAGGGGACGCCGTTTGTGGCCACCATGGGCCTGTTCATCTTCACCTATCTCGCGCTTCTGGTCAGCCGCTGGCCTTATGTCGTGCCGCCGAGTTACACCGTCTACGATGCCGCCTCGGCGCCTGAGTCCCAGCTATTTCTCCTGATTGGCGTAGTGTTTGTGGTGCCAGTAGTATTGGCCTATACCGCCTGGACCTATTGGGTGTTCCGCGGCAAGGTGCGAGCCGACCAGGGCTATCACTGAATTGAGCGGGACCTCATCAAAAACCGGCACTGAAGCAAAAAACTGGTTGCAGGAGCTCGCCCGGGAGGCTCGCATCCCCATAAGGGGCGCGGTCATTATGGGCACGCTGGCCGGGTTGTTGACCATCGTGCAAATGGGCAGCCTGGCATACATTATTCATGCCGCAATCGTGCTGGAACGGCCCGTTGACCAACTGACCGGCTGGTTTGGTCTGCTCCTTCTGGCCCTTGCTCTGAGAGCGGTATCGCAGGGTGTCCAGTCCCGGTTCATGGCACACGGCAGCCGGACGGTGCGGGATAATGCCAGGCGTCAGCTTTTGGCGGCGTGGCACAAAGCGGGCCCTTTGCGCTTGCTGGACGAGTCTGCCGCAACGCTCAGCCGCGAATGGCTCGATCAGGTCGAAGCCCTGCACGGCTATTTTGCGCGTTACCTGCCGCAGATTCAGCTGGCTGTTCTGATACCGCTGGCGATACTGGTTACTGTCATTGGCCTTGATTGGCTGGCAGCGCTTTTCCTGTTAGTGGCAGCACCGCTGATCCCGCTCTTCATGGCCCTGGTGGGAATGGGCGCTGAGTCATTGCAGCGTCGTCATTTTCAGACCATGGGCCGACTTTCCGGACAGTTCCTCGACCGTGTCCGTGGCCTGACAACCCTTCAGCTTTTCAACCAGACCGGGCCCGCAGCCGACATCCTGCAGGCTCGCTCCGACGACTTCCGCCGCATTACCATGAAAACACTTCGGGTCGCCTTCCTGTCATCAGCGGTACTCGAATTTTTTGCTTCAGTCAGTATCGCTGTTATCGCCATGTATATCGGTTTTGGCTTGCTGGGCTACATTGATTTCGGCCCGGCTTCGGAACTGACGCTGTTCAGCGGGTTGTTTATTCTTCTGCTGGCGCCTGAATTCTTTCAACCTTTACGCCAGCTGGCACAGCATTATCACGATCGCGCCGCCGCGCTTGGCGCGGCTGAGCTGATTGTAATGCGTCTGTCTGACAGCGAGCCAACCCGGCCGCAAACAGAGAACACCGCCCATGAAGAGGCCATAGCCTCCCCGGACGTCATCGCATTGAATCATGCCGGGGTTATATTCAGCGACGGCCGAGTGGGCCTCAATGATGTGTCGATGACCATTGATAAAGGCGAGCGTTTAGCCCTCACCGGCCCTTCCGGGGGCGGTAAAAGTACCCTGCTCCACCTCCTGGCCGGTTTTATGCCGGCAACGTCCGGAAGTGTGGCTGTTTTTGGCCGCAGGCCCGGTGACCAGATCATTGGATGGCTGGGACAGTCCCCCTACATAGCCCACGGCACCTGGAAAGACCAATTGCGATTGACCGCTCCTCACGCCAGCACCGGTGAAATGAAAGAAGCCCTGGCCTTTGTCGGCCTGACCGGGACCCTGGCATCCCGACCTCAAGGCCTGGATAGCCCCATCTCGGAGGCCGGTATCGGTCTTTCGGGCGGCCAGGCCCGCCGCCTTAGCCTGGCGCGCCTGTTTCTGAGCCCGGCCGAACTCATTCTGATGGACGAGCCAACCGCAGGGCTGGATGCCGACACCGAGAAACTGCTTCTGGCCTCCCTTAAAACGTTTGCAGACCAGGGGCGTACGCTCGTGTTCGCAACACACCATGAATCATTACTGGCGCTGGCTGAGCGTAAAATCACTCTGCGGGCTGGACGTTGCGTCCATGAATGAGCTGCTGCCCTGGCTGCGCCTGATTATGAAGCGCCGTGGCCGCCTGGCGGCGGGCGCCGCTTTGATGGCACTGACAGTAATCGCAGGCCTGGGACTGCTCGCGCTTTCGGGCTGGTTCATCACGGCGTCGGCCGCCGCGGGCCTGTTAATGGCGGCTGGCGTGCGCGTTGCATTCGACGTTTACGTGCCCGGGGGCGGCATCCGCTTCTTTGCTCTCACCCGCACGCTGGCGCGTTACGGTGAGAGAGTGTACAACCACAACACCGTGCTGACCTTACTGGCGGATTTGAGGATTCGACTGTTTCGCGGCCTCGCCTCCAGACCTGCGGCCAGTCACGCCAGCCGGCGCGGGTCGGACTGGCTATCGCGTCTGACCAGTGATCTGGACAATCTGGACACTCTGTACTTGCGCCTGATGGCGCCAACCGGACTGGCGTTGCTGCTAAGCGGTGGTCTGGTCGCAATGGTGGCCTGGGTTTACAGTGGCCTGGTCGCGCTCGCTGCCGGCCTCATGCTGGGCGCCGCGTTAGTTGTCGCCACTTTCGTGGTTTATCACCAGACAGCCACCCTGTCGAGGCGCCGGGTTGGCAAGCTAGAACGGGTCCGTGGACTCAGCATCGAACACCTGGAAGCGCAAGCGGAACTCAAAGCTGCCGGCACTGATAAAACCAATCAAATGCGGCTTCTCGACCTGGCCGAAAACCTGTCCGGCGATCAGGCGAAGATGGATCAACGGATCGGCTGGTGCGGTTCCGGCTCCAGTCTCCTGATGCACACCGCGGCCGTGGCATCTCTGTGGTTTGGACTTACTCTGGTCGAGTCAGGCCAGGTCAGCGGACCGATCGTGGCCGCACTTCCATTGGCACTGCTGGGACTGAACGAACTTTACTCGGTGCTACCGGATACGTTCGGGCGATTGGGGGGAACGATCAGCTCTGCCACTCGCCTGAATCGCGACATGAAAGGCAGCCCTGATGAAGGTCTTACGGGTCAATACGGGTCCAAACCCCAGGCGGCGATCAAGTGGCAGAATGCCAGCTTCGGCTATCCCGGTTTGCCACCGATTATCACCAATTGGTCATTCCATGTGCACACGGCAGAGCGGGTAGGCATAGTCGGGCGTTCGGGGACCGGGAAATCGTCGTTGGCGGATATGGCAGCGGGACTGGTGCAACCCACATCCGGTCACTGCTGGCTGGGTGGAAAGCCAGGTGAGCAACCGCACTGGCAGGCATGGCTGGAACACGTCAGCTACCTGACCCAGACCACCCGGCTACTTGAAGATACGCTGCGCAACAACCTGTTAATTGGCGCGCCAGAGGCCACGGACGCCGAACTCTGGCACGTGCTGGAAGCTGTCTGCCTGACCGAGCTGGTTCTGACGCTGCCGCAAAAGCTGGACACCTGGCTCGGCGCATACGGCCGTCAGGTCTCCGGTGGCGAAGCACGCCGGATCGCGTTGGCCAGGGTTCTGGTCAAACCGGCGAAACTGGTCATACTTGACGAGCCCTTTACCGGCCTGGACAGCCACACCCGAGACCGGGTGCGAACCCGCATCAGTCGCAGACTGGAGGGCAAAACCCTGGTGGCCTTTGCCCACTCAACCGAAGCGCTCCCGACGGTTGATAAGATGATCGAAATCTAGACTTTTCCGAATGGGCTGGGCTTTCGCGATTAACGCTCGTCCAGCACCTCGAAGGTCAGCCCCGAATACTTACGAAGCCGACCCAGCAGGTGTTCCCCAAATATCGACGCGGGTGTCCAGAAGCCGCCGGCCCTCTCCTCTTTCGAAACGTCAAACGCCAGACATGCGCCAGCCTGACCCAACATCTTACCGGTCGAACCGTAACCGGGGTCACCATCGCCGGTCACTTTGGTGCGGAGCGTTCGGCCGTCATCAGTCTTACCTATAAACCTGAGGTCGTAGAAGCCTTTTTCCTGTGCTTTCCTGCTGGGCCCCTCGCCGGGTTTGGGAACCACAAACCTCTCCAGTGCCCACCGGCTGGGTTTCACAACCGAGGCCACAAGGAAGCCGCCAAGCGCGGCGGTAACACCATAGGCGCTGAGCCGGCCTTTGATGCCCTTGCCCGTCATCATCGCTTCGTCATACGAGAAATCGCGACTGTAGGGAGCCCCCTGAAGTGCGTTTGAACGATGCACCACGCGGGTATTGACCGTCGCCATGACAAAAGGCGCTAGCCAGCAGTTGAAATCGGTGTCGTACTCGGCGGATTTCACGTTAGGCTGACGACGTTTGGATCGATGCTCCGGAGGACACAGAGAAAAAGGATTCGCCAGTTCCTTGCGCAAGGCCGGATTGGAGGCAGCTTCTTTGGCGACGTTCATCAGACTGGCCACTGTACCACCGGAGAATCCGCCTTTGGCCGCACGGACACGCATCTTGACTTCATTGCAGGGCACGCCGAAGCTTTCCATGGCCTGCTGCTGCAAATAATACACGCCCATATCAGACGGGATGGAATCGAAGCCACAACAATGCACGATCCGCGCGCCGGACCGCTTTGCCTGGGCTTCGTACCTCTGAATCATTTTTCGCGCCCACTGTACCTCGCCGGTCAGGTCGCAGTAGTCCGTGCCCAACTCAACACAGACTTTCACCAATGGCTCCCCGAACAAGGCATAGGGGCCCACTGTCGAAATCACGACCCGGGTCTGCTCACACATGGCTCTCAGCGACGCTTCATCGTCGGCATTGGCTACGACTAACTCCAGGCCAGCAGCCGAAGGCCCCAAATCGGCCTTGAGATTCTGCAGTTTCTGGTCCGAACGGCCGGCAATGGCCCACCTCATCTGCGCTCCGACACCAAAAGTCTCAAGCAAATATCGCGACAGGATCTGGCCCACAAAACTGGTGGCGCCAAACACAATAATATCGAACCGTGATTCAGTCATGCCTTGTCCTCATCTGTGGAATTCATTCCTGACGGCTCTCAAAAAAGGTTCATGTGTTTTTTCCGTGCGCCCATGAGAACCAGAAAAATCGCGAGACCCAGACCCCAGAAACCGTTGAGGATGACGCCTCCAACCCAGCTCTGTGCCGTCACCTCAATGCCTTTCATGGGAAAAACCACCAGCATGGCCACGGTGGTAGGACCAATCGCACCGAGAATAATCGAAAGCGACCAGAAACCCAGTGACTTCATGCGGCCAATAAGCGCCCAGATTAGCACACCCCATAAGCCGCCGAAAAAAGCGAGAGAAATAACGGAGGGCACGCCGAAGGGCGGAACGGGGGTGAGGTTGAACGGAGGTGAACCAACGACGTCGGCAAAATAGAAAACGGCGAACAGGCCCTGATGGAAAATCAATGTTGCCAGGAAACCACTAACAAAAGCTTTCAGCCAGATCATGATACGCATCCTTTCTTGTTGTGCGGATATTGCCAGAAATCCCGATGGAAAAGTTACCTGATTGTGCGCCAAGAGGTTGGTCTATCGCAAAAATAATCGGTTTTTTCGCCGGTTTTTATCAGTCTTGGGGTATTTGGAGGGTGACGTTCACCAGATTTGGATTTGGATTAGAGATAGAAGCAAGGTGGAGGCGCGAACAGAAAGGGACCGGGCGTTACCATTCCGCCCGGCCCTTTGCCTGGGGGTTAGTCCTGGCGGGAAGTAACTTCCAGCAGGTGATAACCAAATTGGGTCTTGACCGGACCCTGAACTTCGTTGACCGGCGCTGAAAAAACGACTTTGTCGAACTCGGGAACCATTTGGCCCGGACCAAATTCACCCAGCTCACCGCCACTTCGGCCGGAGGGGCAGGTCGAATGCTCTTTTGCCAGCTCGGCGAACTTTTCGCCCTTTTCAATGCGTGCTTTCAGATCATTGCAGGTTGCTTCATCAGCCACCAGAAGGTGACGGGCAGATGCTTTTGCCATGAGAATCTCTCCAGTATGTTAAAGGACTTTCTTGAGTTCTTCTTCGAGCTTGGGCACAGCTTCAAACAGGTCCGCGACCAGACCATAGTCCGCCACCTGAAAAATCGGCGCGTCCTCGTCCTTGTTGATCGCAACGATCACCTTGGAGTCGCCCATGCCCGCCATATGCTGAATCGCACCGGAAATCCCGACCGCAATGTAAAGCTGCGGCGCCACGATCTTGCCGGTCTGCCCTACCTGCATGTCGTTGGGCACGAAGCCGGCGTCAACAGCAGCGCGGGAGGCGCCGAGGCCTGCACCCAGAACATCCGCAAGGCTTTCAAGCATCTTGAAATTCTCACCGTTCTGCATGCCGCGTCCGCCGGAGACAACCACGTCCGCGCTGGCCAGATCCGGACGGTCCGATTTAGCCAGTTCTTCACGAACAAACTCCGAAAGACCTGCGTCTTTCACCAGATCGAGCGCTTCGACGGAAGCATCTCCACCCTCCCCGGACACCGGGTCAAAGGCCGTGGCGCGAACGGTAACAACCTTGATCGGATCATTGCTCTTGACCGTCGCCATAGCATTGCCAGCGTAGATCGGGCGCACGAAGGTGTCTTCGGACTCCACGCTCATGATGTCCGAGACTTGGGCCACGTCCAGTAACGCGGCGACTCGCGGCATAAAATCCTTGCCTGTGGTACCGGCGCCAGTGAAAATATGACTGTACGTTTTGCCGACTTCAGCAACGAGTTCAGCCAGGTTTTCCCCCAGAAAATGCCCGTACGCCGCGTTGTCTGCTACAAACACCTTGTTGATGCCGGCAATCTTTGCGGCAGATTCCGCTACGCCACCCACGCTTTCACCGGCAACCAGCACGTCTACATCGCCACCCACGGCGTTGGCTGCCGCGACCACGTTCAATGTCGACTGCTTCAGGGTGCTATTATCGTGTTCAGCAATTACAAGGATGCTCATTAGATCACCTTCGCTTCGTTCTTCAATTTATCGACCAGCTCTTCAACGCTGGCGACCTTGATACCACCCTTGCGCTCGGCCGGAGCCTCCACTTTCAACGTGGTCAGATGCGCGGCAATGTCAACACCCAGATCGGCTGGACTTATGGCTTCCAAAGGCTTTTTCTTGGCTTTCATGATGTTCGGCAGGGAGGCGTAGCGAGGCTCGTTGAGTCGCAAATCGGTCGTTACAACCGCCGGCAATCCCAGGGACACGGTCATCAGACCGCCATCGATTTCACGGGTTACCTGAACTTTGTCACCTTCAACTGCAACTTCGGACGCGAAGGTGCCTTGCCCCATTCCGGTTAGCGCCGCCAGCATCTGGCCGGTCTGGTTGTTGTCCGAATCGATGGATTGCTTGCCGAGGAAGACCAGCTTGGGCTCTTCTTTCTCCACCACAGCCTTGAGCAACTTGGCGGCTTCAAGAGACTGAACTTCTTCGTCAGTGGCAATGTGGATACCCCGGTCACAGCCCAGCGCAAGCGCAGTACGGATCTGCTCCTGAGCGGCCTTGGGACCGATCGTCACTACCACGATCTCAGTGGCGACACCTTTCTCTTTGAGACGGACAGCTTCTTCAACTGCGATCTCACAGAAAGGGTTCATGGCCATCTTCACATTGGCCAGGTCAACGCCGGAATGATCCGGCTTGACGCGTACTTTGACGTTGTAGTCGATTACTCGTTTTACAGCGACCAGAACCTTCATAGATTCCTCGTTCTTCTACGATGGGTTTATTAACTCACGCCCAAGACCTGTTCAAACGCGGTAACAGTAGGGTTTGCAGCTCAAAGGGCGCCTGTTGCGTCGAACGGCACAGCGCCAGTCAACAATTATAGTCAGGCTGAAACCTGCCTGTTCAAAACCGGGCGGACGCTTGAAAGCGCCATAATACTGAAGCGAAAGCCCCGATGGGTCAAGATTCCACTCATCACAGACAGTCGCCCATACGCTTGATAGCAAGGAGAATGGAGACCGTCAGTAATAATTACAATGCCAAATTCTTCGATTATTTTCAAACAAACGTTTGTTTGAATTTTGAAATACTATACCCTTGGGCCCATAAATGCACTTGTGACGTCCGCACCGGATTCGTTTGCCAGGGTTAATTTGGGTATCATATGAGTCCTGCGACGGCGAGCGTCGAAGTTTTATCCAATGCCAAGTTTGAGGAGACCAACGTGGAACGCGAATCAATGGAGTTTGATGTTCTGATCGTCGGCGGTGGGCCGGCAGGCCTGTCAGCGGCCTGTCGTGTCATGCAGATGGCGGAAAAATCCGGCGAAGAATTGAGTGTTTGCTTGGTTGAGAAAGGCTCCGAAATCGGCGCTCACATAATCGCGGGGACCGTTTTTGAGCCCACAGCCCTCAATGAGCTCTTCCCCGACTGGAAGGATCGCGGCGCCCCCTTGCATACGCCCGTGACCCGGGACGATATCTTCGTTTTGCGCAATGAGAGCACCGCAACCAGAGTGCCTCAGGCGTTTGTACCGAAAAGCATGCACAATGACGGCAATTACATCATCAGTCTCGGCAACCTGTGCCGCTGGCTTGCCGAGCAGGCTGAAGAACTGGGAGTTGAGGTTTACCCCGGTTTTCCGGCAGCGGAAACCATCATCGAGGATGGCCAGGTTAAAGGGATTATTACCGGCGATATGGGTGTGGCCCGTGACGGCGCAGAAAAGGACAGCTACATGCCGGGCATGGAGTTACGCGCCAAGTACACCCTGTTCACCGAAGGTTCCCGCGGCCACCTGGGCAAAGCGCTCATCCGCGATTTCAAGCTTGACGAAGGCAAGGATCCCCAGCACTACGGACTCGGCATCAAGGAATTGTGGGATATTGACCCGGCCAAACACGAACCAGGGCTGGTGGTCCACACCACCGGCTGGCCGCTGAAAGAGACCGGCAGCACAGGCGGCAGCTTTCTTTACCACCTTGAGAATGGCCAGGTCTATGTCGGGCTGATCGCGGATCTGTCTTACAGTAATCCTCACATGTCGCCATTCGAAGAATTCCAACGCCTCAAGTTGCATCCGGAAATCACCAGGCACCTGGAAGGCGGTAAACGTGTTTCCTACGGTGCCAGAGCGCTGTCCAAAGGCGGTTATAACTCATTGCCCAAAATGAGCTTTGCGGGCGGCCTTCTGCTGGGGTGCGATGCGGGCACTCTGAACAGTTCAAAAATCAAAGGCTCCCATACCGCCATGAAGTCCGGCATTCTCGGTGCCGAGGCCGTTTTCGAGGCGCTCAAAGACGGCAAGGCAGGCGAGGAGATTACCAGCTTTGAAAATCGGTTTAAGGGCAGCTGGCTTTACAAAGAACTTTTTGCTGAACGGAACTTCAGCCCGGCAATGCATAGGTTCGGCAATGTCATTGGGGGTGGCATCGCTTTCCTGGAACAGAACATTCTACGCCGAAGCCTGCCCTTTACCTTTCACGACACGGTGCCGGACCATGCCACGCTCAAGCCGGCGGCCAGTGCCCGTAAAATTGAGTACCCCAAGCCGGATAACAAGCTGACCTTTGATCGGCTGACCTCTGTGTTTGTTTCCAACACCAATCACGAAGAAGATCAGCCTGTTCATCTGAAGTTGAAAGACCCGGCTATTCCCATTCAGGAAAACCTGCCCAAATACGACGAACCGGCTCAGCGCTACTGCCCCGCTGGGGTTTATGAAGTGGTCGAAAAAGACGACGGCAGCGGCAAACGCTTTCAGATTAATGCCCAGAACTGTGTCCACTGTAAAACCTGCGACATCAAGGACCCGGCACAGAACATTGAATGGGTCACACCGGAAGGTGGCGGTGGCCCGAATTATCCCAATATGTAATTGACTCCCAAAAGCGGATCCGAGGCCGCTTTTGGGTTGGCAGAACTTTTCTCAATACAAAAAAAAGCGGCCCGAAAAGGGCCGCCTTTCAAACCTGAACCATCAATCAGTGTACGTGACCGTGTTCGGTTTCTTCGTCAGTTGCTTCGCGCGCTTCAACCACTTCCACGTCAAAGTGTAGGGTTTCGCCCGCCAGTGGGTGGTTGGCATCAATCGTGACGTTTTCATCGCCAACTTCAACCACACGAACAACCTGAGGGCCGCCCGGTGTCTGAGCCTGGAATTGCATGCCAGGTTCGATGCTGTCAACGCCTTCGAAAGCGGAGCGCGGAACCGGCTGAACCAGTTCTTCGTTAATCTCGCCGTAACCTTCGGCCGGCTCGATGTCCACTTTTAACTTGTCGCCAGCGGCTTTTTCAACTAGCGCGTTCTCAAGTCCACCGATGATGTTCTGTGCACCTTCCACGTAAGACAGCGGCTCTCGGCCTTCTTCACGGGAGGTATCAAGCTGCTCTCCCTGGTCGTTTGTGAGCGTGTAATGGATGGTGACAACACGAGGTTGGGCCATGTGATCTCCTTGCGTGTCGCAATGACTGTATGTATTTAATGACGGCAATCGAAAGTGATCATGAACAGCCAAACTGCACAGAGGAACTGACGACCACCAGGCCTCGTACCACCAGATCTCGTCAAAGATCCCGTCATTGGTACTTTTCCAGAAAACGTAGTCTAACAAGGGTCAGACTCTGTTTTCTACCGTAAAAATAGGGCCTACGCCGGTTAATTCAACCCCCTTCGCCCAATTCGAAGAAGATTCCGTCACTCCACACGCCCAGAACGTCTCGATCTTCTATCGTTTTTTCAGTGACATATCCGGCCAGATCGTAGAATGCCGCGGTCACCAGCCGGGCTTCCAAACCCTGACGAACCCTGATGATCGGCCGAGGCTCACCCGTTTCGGCGTAGGTTCCCAGGTGCAACGGGTGCGCCCTTCCAATCCGAAGCGTTTCGCCGACATTGGTGGTGACATCGACGTTCTGGCCTCTGCCCTCACCGGTCACCTCGACACTGTGGGCCAGCAAGGGGGTATCTTCCACCTGAATCCGCCACTTTTCCGCCGGCGTCACCAGGTAGTAATGGCCATCGTCTTCCCGCCGCAGAATAGACGTGAACAGTTTTACCAAGGCCTGGCGCTGCATCTTTTCGTTCTTGAAAAACCATTCGCCATTCCTGGCGATGCGGATATCGATGTCGCCGCATAGCGCCGGGTTCCACTGGTCCAGTGGCGGATTCCCGGCGTCGCCAGTACCAGCAACCTGGTCTTCAAGAGCTTTTGGATCCTGGGTCATTCATTGGCTCCAGACTGTATTTTGGGACCTGTACCGGGTTAATCGATTCAGTGAGGGTCGGGCAGGAACTGATCTCTGATATCAGCGCAACCGGCGTCGATAATGGGGACATCCAGGAGTACCGCCTGACTGGTCATAAAAGGGATACCCCGACGATGGCCATCCACCATGAGAGTCGAAAAGGCGCCGACCAACGGCATGTGGGAGACCAGCATCAAGTGTTCACTGTCTTCACGCCGCAGCGCGTCGAGGCACTCCCGAGGATCATCGTCCGGCTTGAGAAAAAACTTCTCCTGCATCGGGCAATTCAGGGTCTCGGACACGATAGCGGCCGTCTGGCGGGCCCGGACCAGTGGACTGAACCAGATCACTTCGGGCCGCTGCCCCGATACGGCGATTTGTCGGGCAACGATGCCAGTGGCAAATCGCCCGGCCTCGGTCAGTTCACGCTCGTGATCCCGGCTGTGCCAGCCGGCTTCACCATGACGCATAACCAGCAAGTGCATGAAACGTCTCCGCAGCTTATTGAGCCAGTGTTCGCGGTAAAATGAACTCAACATCCGAGTTCTGTACCGACATCATCAGGCCATTTATAACCGCCTTAATCGACGCATGGCCATAGACAATTTCATGGAGACCTTTCGCCAATGGCATGTAGATGCCAATTTCGTCCGCTTTCTCCTTGACCAGCAGCAAGGTATAAATGCCCTCGGCCGTTTGCCCTATTTTGGCCACCGCCTCCTCCAGGGTTTTGCCGCGGCCCAGTTCGTAGCCGATACGGAAGTTGCGACTTTTCGATGACGTACAGGTCACGGCAAGGTCACCAACCCCGGCAAGTCCGAGAAATGTCATCGGATTGGCACCCAGACTGACGGCGAAACGGCTCATCTCGGCCAGGCTTCGGGTAATCAGCATGGCTTTGGCGTTTTCGCCCAGCCCCAGTGCGTCAGCAAGCCCAGCGACGATGGCGTAAATGTTCTTTAAGGCTCCGGAGAGCTCCACACCGTACATGTCGATGTTGGCGTACACCCGAAAGTACTCGCAACTGAGCAGCTTCTGGACCGTGCACCGGACTCCCGGATCAGCGGCGGCGATCACGGTGGCTGTCAGATCCCGCTGGACAATTTCGCCCGCAAGATTGGGACCGCTTAAAACCCCGATTCTGGCGTTCGGCAGCTCCTCGTGCAGAATCTGACTCATGAGCTTAAAGCCCTGTTTTTCCACCCCTTTGGTCAGGCTCACTACAATCTGACCGGGCTGAAATGCGCCGGCATATTCGTGGATAACCGTGCGGAATACCTTGCTGGGTAGCGCGATCAGAACCATCTCGGCATCCGCAACCGCAGCGGCCAGATCCGTGGTCGGGCGTATGTCGCCGGTTAACTCGATCCCGGGCATGTAGCGGCTGTTGCAGCCCCGGGTTGCCATTTCCTCAACCTGCTGCGGATCACGCATCCAGAAGTGAGCGGTATGGCCGTTTTCACCCAGAACCTTAGCCATGGCGGTGCCAAAGCTGCCACCCCCCACGACCGCAACTTGTCGATTTTCCGTCGGCCGTCCCTGGCTTCTGTGCCCTGTTGTCTCAGACATAACATCTCCACTCAAACGTCAGGCTGGGCTTACAAATATTATTGACCAATCGACGCCGTTGGCTATCGCGTCAGGGTTAGGCTCACTATTCACACTCCAGGGCGTGCACCAGGTTCTTGAATTCTTCCCGGTTGCGGCTGTTAAGGCCCATCAAAACCCGGTGGGCATCCAGCACCTTGTCTCTGACCTCCTGCTCACTTGCCTTGAGAACAGGAATTTCTTCCAGCTCTTCAATCCTGGATGCAGGTTCTTTAACGATGATGAATATCTGGTCAAAACCCATGGAAGTGACGATTCGGGTAATGTCGGGATTCGTGGAGATCAGCGTTGGAAGGAAGTGGCTCCGTTTCTCGGCAGCCATGGCTATTTTTGCGAGCAGGCCCAGGGTCGTGCTGTCAATGATGTCTGTTTCGGTCAAGTCAATGACGACCGTCCTGAACTGAGGGTCCTGAGTAATGGTATCCACCAGGTTGTCCAGGGTCGAACACAGATTCAGCCTTATCTCTCCGATGAATTTCAGAAGATAAATGCCCTGTTTTTCGGCCTGCAGGATTTTGTAGCCAGTCATGTTTTTAAACCATTATTCCGGAGCCACGTCGGTCACAGTGACAATGGCAATGTCATCGGGCAACTCCAGGATGTGTTCGAGGTCAAGAGCATCGCTTAATTCCCTGATAGTGTGGCGGCCTCCGGACACGAGTTCAAGTAGTCGATTTTCCTTTTCATCAAGGCTTTTGGCCTTGATCACTTCCAGAATGCCGTCGGAAAACATAATAAGACGAAAAGGGCCCCGCAATGGCACTTCGAAAACATCCCAGTGAGGATTTTCGAACAACCCTACCGGCAAGCCGTTGCCTTCCAGAAACGCGGTCTGCCCGCCCACAAAAGAGAGAATTGGCATGGGGAAGTGCGCCCCGACCGAATAACGCAATGTCCGCTCATCCTCCGAGATAATCCCTACAAAGACCGTAACATGCTTACCCAGGCCTGTATCCAGGAGTTCGGAATTAATCCGTTCCAGGAAACGGTCCGGGTGGACAATGTCGTCACTGGACCCCCGCCGCATGTTGCGTTTGAGTCTGTTGGTCAGATTTTTCAACAGTACCGTAACAAAAGCGGAACTGGCCCCATGACCCGACACATCGGCAATATAAACCAGTGTCCGGTCGGCATCGATCCGGATATAGTCGAGGAAGTCGCCACTAAGATACAATGACGGCTTGATCAGGTGATCGACAGAAACGGTACCAAGGATTTGCTGGTGATCCGGGAGCATTTTCAACTGGACTTTGCGGCCGGCCCGCTGGTCGGCTCTGAGCTCTGAAATACCAGCTCGCAGCTCCCTGTTGGCGTCTTCCAGCTCCAGGCGATAAAGCTGATTCAAGTTGTTCAACCTGATACGGTCGATCAGCTTGTTGAGCACATCATCCAGTGCTTCTTTGTCGGTGAAAGGTTTGAGCACAAAATCAGCGGCGCCGGCACGCAAAGCGGCCACGACTTCCGATGCCTTGTGGGCATTGGTATAGGCGACAAGAGGAATGAGCGTTTCCTGACTTTCCAGATCTCCTTTCAGCTTCCGTATAGCGGCAGGAGTCATGTCAACAAAAATAGCGTCAGGCGGAGTGTCAGAAAACAAGCTGCGGGCCGATTGCACGTCAGGGTAACCGGTTACGTAAAAGCCTTTCGACTGCAGGTACTTGTCGAGCTCGGCTCGGGCGTTCTCGTCTGGATCAATTATCAGAATGCGCTCGGTGCGCGATGTCATGAATACCACCCTGGACCACCAGCCGTGAACTGCTAAGAAAAGAAGTATTGCGTTATTTGTTAAGGCTATTCTGGCATGACGCTGTGATATAACAAGGTAAGATTTTCTTTCAACAGCTAATCATGGAGATGTTTCAACGTGCGAAGTGCTGTCAATGATCTACTGGGCGCCTACGACAAGCTGATTATGGACCCGGTGCACGGTGGTATTCCACTGTATCGGCACGAAATTCAGGTCATCGACCATCCCCTGTTCCAGCGTCTGAGAAATATTTGTCAGAACGACATCCTGAGTCTGGTTTTTCCCGGCGCAACCCACTCCCGTTTTCTCCACAGCATTGGCGTCATGCATGTCGGCGGGCGTATGTTCCGGGCGATGATCGACGCCTATTTGCGGGAGCGCAAGCTCAGCGAGCAATCGGACCTGAGCCTCACCCAGCTCGACGCCATTGACTATTTCGCCAAGATCATTCGCCTCGGCTGTCTCCTGCACGACAGCGGCCATTCGAGCTTTTCCCACCAGTTCACCCAGGTCAGGCGTATTCAGGAACTCATGGCCCACCCCAGCCGCTTTGACGATCTTTGGCAAGGCGTGGACTACACCCGTTTTTACCCTCACCGGGCAACCGAGCTGGAGCATGAACACTACTCGGTTCGGGTGGCTTACGATGTACTGACATCCGTTAATCTGGACGAGGCCGGGCTTTTTCTGGAAGACGTGCTCGGCATCATGGAAACCACGGAAGTGACTCCGAGCCAGGCGTTTTGTCGGCACGCGCGGACTTTCTGGGCCTTTATAGCGGGCGACGACGCCGAATCCGGCGCTCTCAGTGAAACCTCGACGCCGGGTCTGGTCATGGACCTGTTGTCTTCGATCGTTTCCGGCGAGATAGACGCCGACCGCGCTGATTACATGCTTCGGGATGGCTTCCACTCTTCGGTCACGATCGGCGGCTTCAATCTCGACCACCTGCTGAGCAACCTGCGTTTCGGCTGGAATGTGGAACAGCCCTGGCTAGGACTGGCCATTACCCAGAAAGGCCTCGGAGCACTGGAGGATTTCGTCTACAGCCGCTACCAGATGTATCGCAAGGTCTATGCCCACAAAACGGCGCTGGGCTTTGACTGGTTGCTGCGGGAGGCGATTAATGAGGTGCTGGACGACGCCGACACCTTTGACTGGGTGGACACCTGCCTGAGTGACATGCACCACTTCGCGGAACTGACCGACAGTTTTTTCTGGGAAGCCTTCCGACGGTTTGCCCGGCGCAACCCCCAGAGTTACTCGAAATGCATTGTCGACCGGATAAAACTGGATCATCTGGACACCCGTGAGGATCTGCTGACTGACGGCATCAGGGCTCATGGCGCCTATCTGGCGGAAGCGTTAAGGCTCAATCCGAACGACGTGGTCACCTGTTCCATGAAGGCCCGGTTTTCGAATATCCAGGACAACTTCAACGGTATCAAGGTATTGATCCGGGACCCGGTCACCCGGACCCGCCAGTTGCGGCGGATCACCGAGGTCAGCGCCTTTTTCACCAAATTCGGAGACGGCACCATTACGCATTTCTACCATCGGCCGGAACTTGTGCGAAACACTAAATAATTTCTTGCTTTTGCCATCCGGCAATCAGGCTTTCGGCGCTGTTAAACGCGCCTTCCACGCGCCCCCCGCTCAGCCAGTCACCAATGATGCCGAGGCGCTGATCGTCAAACCAGAGATGGCCCGGGCCATCGGGCGCCTGCGAGCGGGCGTAAAGCCAGCGATGTATCAGCACGTCGGCCGGCTCGCGTGCCACGCCGGTGGCCTGAAAGAATGCCTCCAGCAGGGTCGCTTTGACGGTTTCCGGATCCGCGTCCTGATGCTCGTCGGACCAGTTCGGACGGGCATGCAGAACCCACCATTCACCGGCCCCCTGCCGTCCTGGCTTGCTGGAATTGTTGCCCGCCCATTGCAGAATCTCGCTTTGAGCCTGCAGGCCGTCGTAACCCAGAGCGAGCCCCGGCTCGAATCGCGCGGCCAGGGTCCAGCAGGCGTGCATTTGTTTCACGTCGCTGGAAAAATTCTCGGATAAGTGATCCAGGCCGCTGTTTTGCAGAATCATTTTCGCTTGCGCCGGCGGCGTGGTGATGATGACAGCGTCGAAGTGACCACGGCTGCCGCCCTGGCTGTCAAAAAGCTCCCAGCTGCCATCGTCCTGCCGTGCAAGGTGCTCAATCCGCACCTCGGTCACGATCTCAAGGTGTCTGGCGAGCTGACGGGCAATTGCGGTCATCCGTGGCACGCCGACATAACGCTGTTCCGGACGAAAGCCTTCCCAACCGCCGTCCTTGCGCTGATAGCGCAAATCCCCATGCCACCTCTGGTAGGTTTCGGGCCCAGCGTAATGATCCAGAAAAGTCCCGAAATCGGGGTTGCGGATGGTAAAGTATTGCGCTCCAATATCGGCGGAGCCGCCAGCCACCCGCTTGGAAGCGAGCCTTCCACCGGGACCCCGACTTTTTTCAAAGATGCGTGTCGCCGCACCCGCTGCCCTGAGACGATGACCGGCGGTCAGCCCGGACAGGCCTGAACCAATGATAGCGACCCGGCGTATATCCAAATTGATGGACGATTCCTTAAACATGGTTTTTTATGCATCCATTGTTGAGTGGCGTTACGTACACTGATCAGTTTTTCAAACTCGGTTCGTGAAACCGCAAGTATGGCAAAAAAGGGTAAGTAGGGTATGACCCGAATGCAGAGTTGCTTAGCAAACGTTCGAAGGTGGTTCGACTCGGACGCCTGTTCAGATCACATCAGCAGGGATTCCCGCGCCTTCAGCTTTGTCAGGGTACTGCCCTTCATCGGGTTACACCTGGCATGTCTGTTGGTGTTGGTCACCGGGACCAGCGCTTTCGCCGTTTGGTTCGCTATCGCGTTTTTCTTCATCCGGATGTTCGCGATAACCGGCTTTTACCATCGTTATTTTTCACACAAAACCTTCAAGACCAATCGCATCTGGCAACTCCTGTTCGGCATTCTGGGCGCCAGCGCAGCGCAGCGCGGACCGCTTTGGTGGGCGGCCCACCACCGGCATCATCATCAGCATTCCGACGATCCGGAAGATCTGCATTCACCGCATCAGAACGGTTTTTGGTGGGCCCATATGGGCTGGTTTACCTGTGATGCCGGCTTCGCCATGGACGAACGCCGGGTAAGGGACTGGCTCAAATTTCCAGAATTGAAATTCATTAATCGTTTCGATGCGCTCATACCCGTTCTGGCAATTGTCGCCATATTCGGCCTTGGCGAGGCCCTGGCCGCCTGGGCACCCGGCCTCGGCACTAACGGGCTGCAGTTGGTGGTCTGGGGATTCTTTATTTCCACCGTTTTCCTTTTCCACGCCACGGTGTCCATTAACTCCCTGGCCCATGTCTGGGGCAGCCGTCGCTTCGATACCAACGATGACAGCCGGAACAACGTCTGGCTGGCCCTGATCACCCTCGGCGAAGGCTGGCACAACAACCATCACCGCTGGCCGCAATCAGCCCGCCAGGGCTTCCGCTGGTATGAGATCGATATCACCTATTACCTGCTCTGGTTAATGGAAAAAGCGGGCATTGTCCGGGAGCTCAACCCCTTGCCCCGACACATTCAGGAAGAAACCCTAAATCGCGATAAAAGGACACGAGCATGAGTCAGGCACGAACCGACACTTCTGATGCGACCCGCATTCCACCCTGCGAGGGAGTCGTGGATCGTTTCCGGGAGCTGTTCAACCAGATGAGTTCACGCAATCTTGGCGACCTTGACCTTGTTTACGGTAAGACGATCGAATTCACCGACCCTTTCACGTCCGTCAAAGGCCTGGATGCCTTGCGAGAGTATTTCGAGGGCGCTTACAGCAATGTAATCGAATGTCGTTTCGAGTTTGGCGATACGGTCATTGATGATGACAACGCCTGTCTGACATGGGTCATGAACCTGCGCCATAAACGGATTCGGCGGGGCGAGCTTATTCAGGTTGATGGTATCAGCCGGCTTCGCCTGGAAAACGGCCGTGTCATCCTGCACCGTGACTATTTTGATGCAGGCCAGCTACTTTATGAGAACCTGCCCGTGCTCGGCAGTGCTGTGCGCTGGCTAAGGAAAAACGCGGCATGACAAAACTTTTCGAAACGCCTGTCAAAATCTGGCTGACCGGGGCCACCTCCGGTATTGGCCACGCCCTGGCCAGGGCCCTGCTGGACGAGGGTCATCACCTGATCCTCACGGGTCGGCGCCAGGAAGCTCTGGACGCCATGGCCAGGGAGGCCGGCGAGCAGGTCACCACGGCCCGGGCCGACACCACCAGCAAGGAAGATCTGGCTGCCGTGCGCGAGCAACTGGATCGCGAGAAGACGGTTCAGGTCGCCATTCTGAACGCGGGCACCTGCGAATACCTGGATGTAGCCAATTACAGCAGCGACATCATCGAGAAGAATATTCACACCAACGTGATCGGCACGGCCCGAAGCGTCGAGGCGGTGCTGCCGTCGCTCAGATCCGCCCGCCGGCAGGGTCTGCCGGCGCGTCTGGTGATAGTCAGCTCATCCGCCTGGTGGTTCCCCTTTGGCCGGGCGGAGGGTTACGGCGCGTCCAAGGCCGCCCTGACCTATTTTGCCCAGTCCCTTCGGGCCGACCTGGCGCCCGAAGGCATAGGCGTGACCGTGGTGTCTCCGGGTTTCGTCAAAACCCCACTGACGGACCGGAACGATTTTCCCATGCCATTTTTGATCAGCGCCGATGAGGCCGCGCGGCAAATCGTCAAAGGCCTCAAGAAAGGCAAATCCGAAATACAATTTCCGAAACGGTTTACCTGGATGTTGCGGGGCTTCGCCGCACTGCCCCAGGGGCTGATCGATCGCATGGCAGCGGCCATGGTTCGCAGTCAGAACAAGCAGGAACAGAATCAATGACAGAACCGCGCCAGCGTATTGCTATTGTCGGAGCCGGCGTCTCCGGACTCACCACCGCCTGGCTTCTGGCCCAGCATCACGAGGTCACGCTCTTCGAGGCAGGCGATTATGCCGGCGGCCACACCAACACCCAAACGGTAAAAGCTGGCGGCCAGGACTGGCCGGTGAACACCGGTTTTATCGTATTCAACGACTGGACGTACCCCAACTTTATCAAACTGATGGACCGACTGGGCGTGGCCTCCGAAGTCAGTTCCATGAGCTTCAGTGTGGACTGCAATACCACGGGACTGGAATACAACGGCAACAGCCTGAATACGCTCTTCGCTCAACGCCGCAACCTGTTTAATCCGCGTTTTCTCAACATGATTCGCGAGATCGTCAAATTCAACAAGCAAACTCGCGCCGATCTGGCGTCAGGGAGCATTGATAACGCTGAAACTCTCGGGGAGTATTTAACCCGCAACGGCTATTCGAACTATTTCCGGAATAACTACATCGTGCCCATGGGTGCCGCTATCTGGTCAGCCCCGGAAATGGTTCTGGAGCGCTTTCCGATCCGGTTTTTCCTGCAATTTTTCAATAACCACGGCATGCTGTCAGTGGACGACCGCCCTACCTGGCGCGTCATCACCGGCGGCTCCGCCTGCTACGTCGACCGGATGATGGACTCGCTGAAACCCCATACCCGGTTACAGAGCCCGGTAGACTCCGTTAAACGACACGATTCGGGGGTGACTCTTCAGGTTCGTGGCGAGGAACACGCCTTCGATCAGGTCGTATTTGCCTGTCACAGCGACCAGGCCCTGAACATGCTGGCAGACCCGAGCCCCCGGGAGCGCGAAATCCTGGGCGCAATTCCCTATCAGAATAACGATGTGGTGCTGCATACTGACGCTTCGGTGCTTCCCGAGGAACGTCGGGCCTGGGCGGCCTGGAACTATTTTATCCCCCGGCGTAACGATGAGGCGGTTTCGGTTACTTACAACATGAACATCCTGCAAAATTTTGACGACGCGCCTGAAACCTTCTGTGTCACGCTTAACCGCACCCATGACATTGATCCGGACCGCATTCTTCACCGTTATGAATACGCTCATCCGGTCTTCAGCCTCGAAGCCGTGGCGGCCCAGGAGCGTTACGCCGAAATCGGCGGCCTCAACCGCTCACATTTTTGTGGTGCCTACTGGTTCAACGGATTCCATGAAGATGGCGTGCGCAGCGCCCTGCGAGTCACCGAAATGTTTGGTATCGGACTCTGACGTGGGCTCGTTCGAAGCGGGTGCAGGCCCGGGAAGCCAATGGCTCACCGGCACAGTAAGACACCGCCGCATGCGGCCGGTGCATCATGCCTTTACTTACAAAACCGGCATGCTGGCGCTGAATCTGGAGGATTGGGAATCCATCGGCAATCTCAGCCCCTGGTTATCTGTTGAGCGTTTTAACTGGATGTCCCTGAAACGTGAGGACTATTTCCGGCCGGAAATACCGGACCTCAAACAGGCCATCAGCGATCAGGTCGAACAGGCCACCGGCTGGCGGCCCGACGGCGAAATAGAACTGATCACTCACCCTCGCTATCTGGGCTATGTATTCAACCCGGTCAGTTTTTATTTCTGTTACGAGGCGGGGCAGACATCGGCCTCCGGAGCGATTCCGCGCGTCATTGCCGCACAAATCACCAATACGCCCTGGCACGAGCGCCATCTGTACTGCCTTGAACGCGGGGACGGCAGGACAGGTTCAAGCGGTTGGCATACCCAGACCTTCCGCTTTCGGAAACGTTTTCATGTGTCGCCCTACAACCCGATGGATCAGGACTACCACTGGCTGTTCAGTTTCAGGCCCGGTGAACTACGCGTGCATATGAACGTAAACAAGAATGGCCAGAAGGTGTTCGACGCCACCCTGGAACTGGAGCGCGCCCCCCTGTCCCGGTCAATGCTCAACAAAAGCCTGCGGCAATTTCCGCTCGAATCTTTCAAGGTGGTGGCAGGCATCTACTGGCATGCCCTGCGGCTTAAACTTAAAGGGGCAGTTTTTCAGACCCACCCTGATCAACTTGGCCGGGACAATCCCAGCTACCGCCTGGGTAAACACGACCAGGGTGAACGGGTTGATCAGGGTCATGACGATAAAACAGCGAAGGTAAGCTCATGGAGAACCTGAACACTTCATCGAACCGGCAGGCTCGGACTGCATCCACTTCCATGACCACGCGGGCAGCCCGTCAGCTGGTTTGTCATCAATTTGGCGAGCTGGGCGACGGCACCCTCACGGTCCGTGAAAGCGGCCAGGGTGTGCGGCATTTCGGCGACGGGGACACCAGCCACCCGTCGGCGGAGCTGATCGTCCATGATGCCAGCACCTGGCGCGACCTGCTGACCGGCGGCAGCATTGGCGCAGCCGAATCCTATGTGGCCGGCGACTGGTCAAGCCCGGATTTGGTATCCTTACTTCGTTTCTTCACCCGCAATGTCGATCGCATGAACGCTTTCGAAGATAAGTTCAGCTGGGTGACCAAGCCGGCCCTGAAGGGATTGCACTGGCTGAACAGGAACACGCCCGCCGGGGCTCGCAAAAATATCGAGGCGCATTACGATCTGGGCAACGAACTGTTCGAGCTATTCCTTGACCCCACCATGATGTACTCATCGGCCATCTACCCGACCGCAAGTTCGACGCTGGAGCAAGGCGCAGTCCATAAACTGGAGACCATCTGTCGCAAGCTCGACCTCAAGCCCGGCGATGACGTGATGGAAATCGGTACCGGCTGGGGCGGATTCGCAATCCATGCCGCCAAGCATTACGGTTGCCATGTCACCACCACCACCATCAGCCGGGAGCAGCTGGAACTGGCGCAGCAACGGGTCCAGGCCGAAGGCTTGAACGACCGCATCACCCTGCTGTTTGAGGACTACCGGGACCTGACCGGGCAGTTCGACAAGTTGGTCTCCATCGAAATGATCGAAGCGGTCGGGCCTCAGTATCTCGACAGCTACCTGGGCCAGATCGATTCACTGCTCAAACCCGAGGGACTGGCGTTGATACAGGCGATTAACATGCCGGAACAACGCTACCGCCGGGCGCTCAAAAACGTCGATTTCATCCAACGTTTCATCTTCCCAGGCAGTTTTATTCCCTCTTTCGGCGCCATGCTTGAGTCCATGGGCAAGGAAACACAGCTGGTCCTGACCCATGCCGAAGATATCGGCTTTCATTACGCTCGTACATTGAACGACTGGTGCGAGCGCTTCTTGGCCAACCATGACCGGATTCAGGGCCTGGGCTATGACGACAGATTCAAGCGCCTGTGGCACTTTTACTTCGCCTACTGTGAAGCCGGTTTCCGAGAGCGCGCTATTGGCGTTTCACAGATAGTTCTGGCCAAGCCCGGTAATAAACGAGAGAACATCCTGAGCTTATGATCAAGTCGAGCGGATTACGCAATCTCATTAATTTTGTGCTTTTTCAGGCCGGGTGGTTTCTCTGCGTCCTGTATCCGGGCGTCTGGAGTGCGATTACGGCTCTCAGCATTGTCAGCATTCATCTGGTATTGGTCAGCCAGAAGCCGGGGCGGGAATGGCAGTTCATCGTGCTGGGCACGGTGCTGGGCTCTTTGCTGGACGGGCTCTGGTTCCGCACCGGCATCATGGTTGATGGCGCTCAGGGCCTCACCTGGACGCCGATCTGGCTGGTCGGCATCTGGGCGGTCTTCCTTACAACCTTTGCCCACTCACTGGCCTGGATGGGCAGCCGGCCCTGGCTACCGTTTGCTCTGGCCCCCATCGCTGGCCCCTTTGCGTATTGGAGCGCCAGCCAGATGGGTGCAGTGAATCTGCCGCAACTGGTGCCATCACTGCTGGCTCTGGCTCTGGGCTGGCTGGTTATATTTCCTCTTCTAATGCATTTCAAAAAGCGTTATTACCCGGAGATCACCACATGAAACATCAAGGAGAGATAAGGCAACAGCGTCCCCACCAGGCACAGGCGACAGCGGGCTTTCTCCCCACCGGTGTCACAGGCCTCGGGCTTCTCCTTTTACTGCCCTTAAGCGTCAGCGCCGAAACCTGGTCGTTTGTGGGCAAGGCCGAATCGTTGGAAGGCAAGCCGTTATATGAGGAACACCATGAGGTCAGTGGTGAATGCAGGGACGGACTTTGGCAACCTGAAAGCCACGAGGTCCGTTACCTGAAACCAGGCACAGACGAGCAGTTTGCCAATAAGACACTGGATTACTCCGAATCCGTTTTGAGACCCAGTTTTGAATTAAGACAACCGGAGTTTGATGAAAAGATGGTGGTCGAAAACAGCAATGACAAGCGCCTGACCATCGACTGGCAGACCAATGACGGGCAAACCAAAGAATTTTCACTTTCTCTGAACGACGAAGTCGCGGTCGATGCCGGCTTTGATAATCTGACCCGGGAAAACTGGCAGGCGGTGGTTTCCGATACAGCCGTCAGTTTTCAGTTCCTGGCGCCGACCAGAGGCGAACATTACGGTTTTGTACTCGAGCCGGCGCAGGACAACCGCATCGAATCGGAAATTGTCCGCCGCATTGGGCCGACCGGTATGGTTATGCGCTTTCTGGTGGACCCTATCCTGCTAGGCTACGACCGTCGCGGCGCGCTCAAACAATATCTCGGCCTGACCAATCTGCGCCAGGACGCAGACAGCAATTACACGGCGAATATTCGTTACGAGCATGACCGCATGCCCGGCTGCGATCTGGTGCAGTAAACCGTCACCCATGGATTCTGTGCTAGGATTTGCAACCTGGTGGTCTCTTTAAGATAAGGTTGTTTTCCTCATGATGTTCGTGTCGTTCAACGTCAACAGCATTCGTACCCGAATGCATCAGCTAGAAGCCCTGATAAAGTCCCACGAACCCGATGTGATTGGCCTGCAGGAAACCAAAGTCTCAGACGACGATTTTCCCGTTGATGCCATCGAAGCGCTCGGCTATCACGTCCAGTATCACGGTCAAAAAACCCATTACGGGGTCGCTCTGATGACCCGCGCAATGCCGGAATCAGTGACAAAGGGCTTTCCCGGCGACGACAGCGAAGCGCAAAAACGCCTGATTACCGGTCATTTCAGGATCAATGGCGAGCCCTTGACGGTCATCAATGGCTACTTCCCCCAGGGCGAAAGTCGCAACCACCCGGTCAAGTTTCCGGCCAAGCAGAAATTTTACGCCGACCTGATGCAATACCTGGATGAGCTCCAGCAACAACAGCCCAACATTATCGTCATGGGTGATATGAACATATCACCCACCGACCTGGACGTCGGTATCGGGGCCGACAATGCCAAACGGTGGCTGCGTACCGGTAAGTGCAGTTTCTTGCCGGAAGAGCGTGAATGGCTATCACAGGTTGAAGGCCGTGGCCTGACGGATACCTTCCGGCACCTCTATCCAACCGACGGCAGCACCTTCAGCTGGTTTGATTATCGCAGCGGCGGTTTCACCAAAGACCCGAAACGCGGCTTGCGCATTGACCTGATACTGGCCAGCAAGGCGCTATTGCCTAAAGTGAAAGCGGCCGGTGTATCTTATGAGTTTCGCGGCATGACCCGCCCCTCCGACCATTGCCCGGTCTGGGCAGAACTGGGTCTGGGTTAACCGGAAAAGACACTCATTACCGCAGGACGCGTGCATGAAGATCAAGACCCGGGACAGAATCCTTGACGCCAGCCTGGCGCTATTCAACAGCATTGGCGAGCCCAACGTCACCACCCTGCTGATTTCCGACGAAATCGATATCAGTCCCGGTAACCTTTATTATCACTTCAAAAGCAAAGGCGACATTGTCGGGGAGATTTTCGAGCGCTACGAGGTTGAGTTACTGGAGTTAGTATCCGTTCCCGAAGACGCGGAGATCTCCCTTGAGCAACAGAGTTTTTTCCTGCACATGCTGTTCGAGGCCATTGTCCGCTACCGCTTTCTGTATCAGGATCTGGTCAATATTCTGTCACGCCATGACAGGCTCCAATCCCGGTTTCGCAAGTTGTTGAGGAAAAAAGAACAGGCGTTCCGGACGATCTGCAACAGCCTCAGGCGCCAGGGAATAATGACCATCACAGATTCGGAACTTGACGCACTCTGTCAACAGTTAAGCCTAACCAGTTGTTACTGGGTAAGTTATGACAGCTTGTCACATCTTGACAACCGGGATTCAGTGGACCCGGGCCGTGGCGTATTTCAGATGATGCACCTGATGGCGCCCTATCTCCGTGAAGAGGAACGTCAACAGGCGGAAGCCATGGGAATGGACTATTTCTGAGCCGGTTTATTTTTACTGCTCGCGTCTTCTTTCCGCCGGGCGCTTTTTAGCTGTTTAACTTCTTTTTCCAGCCCCGCGATGCGTTTTTCCATGGCATCCATGTCGCCCTGGCGCGGAAATCCCAGCCGCCGCAAAGCCCCGGAGACCCGCTCGTCGAACATATGCTCCAGCTTGTCCCAGGTACCTGTGGCACGGCCACGGACATCGTCCACCCGGTGTTCCACAGACTTGACCTGTTTTTCCACGACACTGCGGGTTTTGCTTTCTATTTCCTCCCCCTCATGCACCAGTCGGTCAAAAAAACGACCAGCATCTTCCTCAGCTTTAGTGTAAGCGCCCAAACCGGCAAGCCATATCTGGCGTGCTGAGTCTTTGATTTTGCTGGCCCTCTGTGCCTCGCTATCCGGCTTTTCGTCGTTTTTGTCGGACATGAAATCACCCCGAAATATCTATGAGTCGCCGGCCAGTGAATTGCACTTCAATGGCCCTATGCGCCTATTGTATTACACCCTCGACGTAATTTCAGGACTAGCGCGCACTACTCTGAAAACCGACGAAAACCAGTAATAGTGCAAAAAATCAGATTTCCGAGCCGAAATCGTGAATAAATGTGACGCTATTCCTTGAATTGTTCAAGATTTAGACAATACTGGATAGTGCTGATGGACCTGCTGACATCAGTAGTCTGGAAGACCTTAATGGACGCTACTCGCACACCTGCCCATACCCGGCCTTTAGCGCCGGGCTTTTTATAAATCTCGGTTCGCCGCCCGCCCAGCGTTTTTCTTTGCGCCTGGATTTTGCCTGCCCCAGGACTAATCGGCTTTGGCTGCAAGGGTCGTACTGGGTATGATGTCTTTCGGGCACGCCAAGCAGTCGGATTTCACTCAATCGCCCAATCGACGTCTACGCCAAGAGAGCAAACATGGATATCAGAAAAATCGACCAGGACATCACAGTCGCGCCCCAAATCAGTGCAGATGATGTGCTCGAAGCTGCGAATCTGGGTTTCAAAACCCTCGTGGCAAATCGGCCGGATCAGGAAGAGCCAGGCCAACCGGCAATGGCAGATATTGAAGCCGCGGCCCGGGAGCAGGGTCTTGAATGGATTTACTTGCCGGTGGAGTCGGGTCATATCCGCGATGACGATGTCGATCATTTTGCCCCCGTCCTTTCCGGCGCCAGCAAACCCATACTGGCCTTTTGCCGCTCCGGTACTCGATGCACGGCGCTCTGGGCATTGAGCAGCGCCCGAGTACAGCCGATCGAACAGATTTTAACCAAGGCGAAGAATGCCGGCTACGACCTGCAGGGCCTGAAACCGAGACTGGAACAACAGGCCCGGGAACATAACAAGAAGGCCTGACCTTATGGGCCAGAGACTGCGGCGCTATCTGCCGGCACTGAGCTGGCTGAGGCATTATAATCGACAGTCGCTTACCCGTGATGCGGGCGCGGCCGTACTGGTGTCGATCATCGTCATCCCGCAGTCGCTGGCGTTTGCCCTGCTGGCGGGACTCCCACCCCAAGCCGGCCTCTACGCCAGCATATTGCCTTGCCTGGCCTATTCGTTGTTCGGAACCAGTCATACGCTGGCAGTGGGACCGGTGGCCCTGATATCACTCATGAGCGCCGCCGCGGTCGGTGACGTTGCGTCCGAGGGCACGGGCGGCTATATGGTAGCGTCTGTTTTTTTGGCGCTATTGTCCGGTGGCATTCTTCTGGTGATGGGGGCCCTTCGGCTCGGGTTCCTGTCCAATTTCATCAGCCATCCTGTTATCTCCGGTTTTATCACCGCCTCGGGCATTCTGATTGCTGCCAGCCAGCTTCAGCATGTGCTCGGCCTTGATGCTTCCGGCAACAACCTGATCGATCTGGGAGTGTCTTTTTACCAGGCCTTGCCCCAGGCTCATGTGGAGACCATGGCCCTTGGGCTGCCAGCTTTGATGTTCCTTTATCTGGTGCGAAACCATCTGGCGTGGATTCTGGCCAAAATCGGAATCAGTAACGCCATTCGCGGAGTGCTCGTCCGCATGGGACCGGTCATGGCGGTCATTCTGGCCACCCTGGCGGTAACCCTTCTGGGGCTGGAGGAGCGCGGCGTCGCAGTGGTCGGGGAGGTTCCTGCGGGCTTGCCACCACTCGGGCTGCCGGACG
This sequence comes from Oleiphilaceae bacterium, assembly GCA_018334495.1. Lineage (GTDB taxonomy): Bacteria > Pseudomonadota > Gammaproteobacteria > Pseudomonadales > Oleiphilaceae > Marinobacter. The sequence goes on along the minus strand of JAGXLV010000004.1, from coordinate 2,894 downwards.
GCTCACTGGCGCTTTTGCAGCAGTTATTCATGCCGGCGCTTCTGATCAGCATTGTGACCTTTGTCGAGTCGGTTTCCCTGGCGCACAAGTTGGCCGCCCGCCGGCGTGAGCGGGTCGACCCTGATCAGGAATTGCTCGCGCTGGGCAGTGCCAACATCGCATCGGCGCTCTCCGGAGGCTTCGCCGTCGCAGGCGGTTTCTCCCGGTCCGTCATCAATTTCGATGCGGGCGCCAGAACGCCGGCAGCGGGCGCGTTTACAGCCGTGGGCATAGGCCTTGTCACCCTGTTTTTCACCCCGCTGTTCACCAACCTGCCCAACGCGGTGCTGGCGGCGTCCATCATTGTTTCGGTGCTCACCATTGTCGACCTGACGATCATCAGGGAAACCTGGCGCTATTCCCGTCACGACGGTCAGGCCCTTATCGGGACTGTTCTGGTTACTCTTCTGTTCGGCGTTATACCTGGTATTGTGACCGGGATCGCCGTTTCACTGGCGCTTTATTTATGGCGAACCAGTCGTCCTCACAGCGCCCTGGTGGGCCGAATCGAAGGATCGGAGTCGTTTCGCAATATCGCGCGTTACGAGGTGGAGGAAGATCCGGAAGTGATGATCCTTCGAGTAGATGAAAGTCTGTATTTCGCCAATGCCCGGTATCTGGAAAACCGGATTGACGCTCTGGTCGCGGCGCAGCCGCGATGCCGGGACTTCGTATTGATGTGCCCGGCGGTCAATCACATCGACGCCTCGGCGCTGGAAAGCCTTGATGAGATCAATGGCCGGCTTCACGATGCGGGCATTCGGCTGCATCTTTCAGAGGTCAAGGGACCGGTGATGGACAGGCTTAACCAAAGCCACTTCCTGCAAGGATTGACCGGCGAGGTTTTCATGAGCACTTACGATGCCTGGTGCACACTTCGCCAAAACAGGCATAATGCCAGCCCGCCCGGTAATAAGCCGCAATCCTGACCGGCAAGCCTTATTTAAGGCCCGTTTAATCTCTCTTTCGGGACGCTTCGTACACCAGTCGACCCAAACGTTTTTAGCGAGGATGTACCAGACCATGCGTTATAAAGGCGAAGAAAACTTCCGTCACGACCAACCTGACCGAATCGGTGTGCTTGTCACCAACCTCGGCACCCCGGACGCTCCCACCCCGTCAGCGCTGCGCCGGTATCTGGGTGAATTTCTGGCGGACCCCCGGGTCGTCGAGGTTCCCCGCCTGATCTGGTGGTTCATCCTGCATGGCATCATTCTGCGCCTTCGACCCAAAAAGTCCGCACACGCCTATCAACAGGTCTGGGAAGGGGAAGGTTCGCCCCTGCTGACCAATACCGCTGCGCAATGCGAAGGCATCCGCAAGGCGATACAGCAAAAGTACGGCAAAAATGTTGTGGTGGCGTTTGCCATGCGTTACGGCAATCCTTCGATCCCCAAGGTGCTCGACGAACTCAAGCGCCAGGGTATCCGGAAGCTACTGGTGCTGCCTCTTTATCCCCAATATTCGGCTTCCACCTCAGCGTCCACATTTGACAGAATTGCCGAGGATTTTGTCGCCCGGCGCTGGCTGCCCGACTTCCGGTTTGTTAGCCACTACCCGGACTTTCCACCCTACATCAACGCGCTGGCGGAACACATTGAAGACCATTGGGAGAAACACGGCCGCAATGAGTTCCTGATGATGTCGTTTCATGGGGTGCCGCTGAAGTACCTGAAAAAAGGCGACCCTTACCACTGTGAATGCCATAAGACCTCACGCCTGCTGGCCGAGCGCCTGGGGTTGAGCAAACATGAGTACATGACCAGCTTCCAGTCCCGGTTCGGAGCCGAGGAATGGCTCAAGCCCTACACTGACGAAACCCTGAAAGCATTGCCGGGGAAAGGCATCAAAACCATTGACGTGGTCTGTCCGGGATTTTCGTCGGACTGTCTGGAAACCATTGAAGAAATCGATCAGGAGAACCGCGATTACTTTACCGAAGCCGGCGGCACACAGTTCAGTTATATCCCCTGCCTCAACGCCAGCCAAGGCCACATCGACGCCCTGGTGCAGTTGGTGGAGGACAATCTTCAGGGCTGGACGGTACCACGGAACGAGCCTGACGAATTAGCCGAACGCGCGCAAAGAGCCCTGGCCATGGGCGCTGAAGCCTGAGCCGGTTGGCCTATTTGCTGATCTACTGCCCGCCGCTGAGTTGAGGTAGCATAAGACCCGGAAATTCCTGAGGCGGGAGGACACAATGAAGCTGAATTGTGATTTGGGCGAAAGTTATGGCAGCTGGATCATGGGCCAGGACGAACGGGTCATGCCGTTAATCGACATGGCCAATATTGCCTGCGGTTTTCATGCTTCGGACCCCTCAATCATGGCCAAGACCGTCGCGCTTGCCGCCCGGTATGACGTGGCGATTGGCGCGCACCCGTCTTATCACGACCTGGTCGGCTTTGGCCGACGGTCCATTGCTCACACCCCTGAGCAGATCCGGGCTCTTATCTGGTACCAGCTTGGCGCTCTCGCCGGCATCTGCCAGGCCCGCAACCTTACGCTGAGTTACGTCAAACCCCACGGCGCCCTGAATAATGACATGATGCGGGACCCGGCACTGCTGGAAACCGTCATGGCGGCCATGGCCGCCTATCAGCCCGGCCTCACCCTGATGATACCGGCCTCTTCCGATTACCCCGCCCATACGGAGCTGGCCGAGCGTTACGAACTGCCTTTGATGCTGGAAGCCTTCGCGGACCGGGCCTATGACGACCATGGCCGCCTCGTACCGCGCGCGCAACCAGGCGCAGTGCACGACTCACTGGAAACCATCGTCGCCCAGGCCCTCGCCTTCGCCCAGAATGGCGGGGTTTACACCCAGAACGGCCGCTGGCTCGACCTTCCGGCCG
>JAGXLV010000091.1 GCA_018334495.1 Oleiphilaceae bacterium | reverse complement strand
GTCGGGGCGGCGAAACCCTGGTGGATACCGACGAGCAGCCCGGCAATGCCAGGCCGGACAAGATCCCCACCCTGAAGCCGGCCTTCGCCAAAGACGGAACGGTCACCGCCGCCAACGCCAGTTCAATTAGCGACGGCGCCTCGGCGCTGGTGCTAACGACCCAGGCGGAAGCATCAAAGCGTGGCCTGGTGCCTCAGGCGCGGATAATGGCCCACGCCACCCACGCCCAGTTGCCCGCCGAATTCACCGTCGCACCTATCGGTGCCATCCGCAAAGTCCTTACTAAAGCAGGATGGGACAAGGACGAGGTTGAGCTTTATGAGATCAATGAAGCTTTTGCTGTCGTCACCCTGCTGGCCATCCAGGAGCTGGGCCTCGATTCCGACCGGGTCAACGTTCACGGTGGCGGTTGTGCGCTGGGCCATCCGATCGGCTCGTCCGGCTCGCGAATCATTGTCACGCTTATTCACGCACTCAAGCAGCGCGGCCTGACGCGTGGTGTTGCAGCGCTTTGCCTTGGCGGTGGCGAGGCTACCGCGGTCGCGGTCGAGTTGCTGTAGAGTTTCTGGCGTCCGGACCGCTGGCGACGGAAGCTTAGCGGTGGCGATGGAAGACGATTCAGGGCATCCTTTGACTCCCTGGAGGACTCTATGAATATCATCCACACGTCAGACTGGCACATCGGTAAAACGCTCTACGGCCGCCGACGCTATGAGGAATTCGACGCCTTTCTTCACTGGCTGGCGGATGCCATCGAGCGGGAGTCGGCGGACGTGCTTCTGGTCGCTGGTGATGTTTTTGATATCAGCGCCCCGAGCAACCGCGCTCAGGAGCTGTATTACCGGTTTCTGTGCCAGGTGGCCGCCTCGCGCTGCCGGCATGTAGTGGTCATCGCCGGCAACCACGATTCGCCGACTTTCCTGAATGCGTCCCGGCAGCTGCTCAAAGCCCTGAATGTCTATGTGGTCGGCGCGGCCTGTGACAACCTGGAAGACGAGGTGTTGGTGCTTGCCAGCGACGCCGGTGAGCCGGAGCTCATCGTGTGCGCCGTTCCTTACCTCAGGGACCGCGACATAAGAGTGGCCGAGGCGGGCGAAAGCATCGACGACAAGGAGCGCAAACTGCTGGAGGGCATTCGCAGCCACTACGAGAAAGTTGCCGCGCTGGCGGTTCAAAAACGGGAGGCCTTGAACACGGCGGTTCCCATCGTTGCCATGGGCCACCTGTTCACCGCTGGTGGTAAAACCATCGAGGGCGACGGCGTGCGGGAGCTTTATGTGGGCTCTCTGGCCCATGTGACCGGCGGTATTTTCCCGGACAGCCTGGATTATGTTGCGCTCGGCCACCTTCATGTGCCGCAAAAAGTAAACGGTTCAGCGATCGTCCGCTACAGTGGTTCGCCCATACCCATGGGCTTCGGGGAGGCCCGGCAGCAGAAAAGCCTGTGCCTGGTGTCTTTCCGGCACGCAGACACTGAAAACGGGGGCTTTACCGCCGAGGTGAATCTGCTGGATATACCCCGGTTCCAGGCGCTTGAACGGATAAAAGGCGACTGGGCCGACATTGAAACACGGCTCAGGGAGCTGGTTGATGCCGGGTCCAGCGCCTGGCTGGAAGTGGTCTATGAAGGCGAAGAAATCATCAGCGACCTTCGTGACCGGCTGGACCAGCAGCGCGAGGGCTCGGCACTGGAAATACTGCGGGTGAAAGACAGCCGCATCATCAACCGGGTGCTGGAGCGCATGGATGATGAAGAGACACTGGACGATCTCAGGGTGGAGGACGTATTCCAGCGCTGCCTTACGGCCCATGCCGTGCCCGAAGACCAGCGCCCGGAGCTGCTGAGCGCCTACAAAGAGACCCTGATAGCTTTGTATGAGCGGGATGCCAAGGCGGACTGATCCCCGCAGGCCGTTCAAGCTCCGCGCCATCACCGTAAGCGTTTAAAACCAGAGACCAAAGGGCCATTAATGCGCATTCTGTCCATCCGGTTTAAAAACCTGAACTCGCTGGCCGGCGAATGGGAAATTGACCTGACCCACCCCGCCTACACCTCGGATGGCATCTTTGCCATTACCGGGCCCACGGGCGCGGGAAAAAGCACGCTTCTGGACGCCATTTGCCTGGCCCTCTACGGTCGCACCCCGCGGCTCGACAAAGTCACCAAAAGCGGCAACGAGATCATGTCCCGCCAGACCGGCGAGTGCTACGCCGAAGTGACCTTTGAAACCGCCGGCGGCCGCTACGTTTGCCACTGGAGCCAGCGCCGCGCCCGCAAAAAGCCCGAGGGCGAGTTGCAGGTTCCCAAGCACGAATTTGCCGATGCCGATACCGGCCAGGTTCTGGAATCCCAGATCCGCACGGTGGCCGTCAAAGTAGAAGAAACCACCGGCATGGATTTCGACCGCTTCACCCGTTCCATGCTGCTGGCACAGGGCGGCTTTGCGGCCTTTCTCCAGGCCAACCCGGACGACAGGGCGCCGATACTGGAACAGATCACCGGCACCGAAATCTACAGTGAGATCTCCAAACTGGTCCACGAGCGCCGGGGGGAGGAAAAGCAGACCCTGGACAAGCTGCGAGCGGCCATGGCGGGTATACAGCTGCTCAGTGATGAGGACGAACAGAGCCTCAGCGCCAGCCTCGAGACAAACCTCGCGGAAGAGGCTGAGCTGGGCGAGAGGATTGCCAGCCATAATACGGCCATCAAGTGGCTCGAGGGTCTTCACACACTCGAACAGCGCCTGGAGACCACAAGCCAGCGGGAAACCCGTTGGCAGGCCAGAAGCGACGCGTTTGAACCTGAGCAACTGAACCTTCAGCGGGCCAATCAGGCGCTTGAAATAACCGGGGACTATTCCGCCTTACAATCCCTGAGGTCCGCGCAGAGCCGAAACCGTGAGGCTCTGATAAACAGCCAGGCTGAGTTGCCGGTACTGAAGGAAAGCCAGCGTCAAGCAAAGCTGGCCATGGAGGCTGCCGAGCAAAAGCGCGTGCACTGCAAAGAACAGTACCAAGCCATACTGCCCGGTATCCTCAAGACCCGTGAGCTGGATCTCAGAATACAGACCCTTGAAAAGGCCATGGCCGAGCAAGGCAGCAACCTGCGCAGCCGGGAAGAAGCGCTAACAAGGCATCGCGACAAACAAGCGGAGACAAAAGCCGACCAATCCGTCGCCCGGAAAGACTATCGCGAATTGCTGGCAGCCATTGAAAAAACCAGGTCCGACGAGGAATTGGTCGGTCAACTCGAAGGCCTGCGCAGTCGCTTTCATGCTATTCGCCAGGCCAAACAACTGGCCGAAAACAAACAGCAGGAAGCCCGTGAAAACGCCGCCGGAATGCTTGCTGCGGACAGGCTCTGGCAGCAGCAAAAACAAGCCCTCGAGATTTGCCGGAACGTTAGTCGGGAAAAACAGGCCCAGCTCGACACACAACAACAGGCCGCAGGGGCACTGCTGGGGGGAACGCCACTGCCTTCCTGGCGCAACCGGCTACTCCACCTGAACGAACATCAAGCAACCCTCGCCGCTGCCTCCGAGAAGAAAGAATTTGCTGTGCAATTGGACGCGGAGCGCCGGGCCCTGTTCGACAAGCAGGAAACGGCAAAAGCCGAGCTCCAGACCACCGAACTCGACCTCCAAAAACAGAGCGAAAGCCAGCAAGCCCTTCAGCGTGAACAGGATCTGCTGCAGACCCAGCTGACACTGCTGACCAAAATCCAGAGCCTTGAGCAGGCACGGGAGGAATTGGCGTACGGTCAGGAGTGCCCCTTGTGCGGGTCAACAGATCACCCCTTCGCCGAGGGTGGCACCCCGCAAATGGGTGATACCGAAAAAGCCCTGGTTGAACAAAAACGCAAAGTGGCTGCGGCAAGCGCTGAAGTCACGGGGTTGCAAGCGCGGGCGGCAGGCCTGCGAAGCACCCTGGAGCACCTGGCCGAAAGCCAGCGTGATCTCGACCCGAAAATCGCCGGCAACACCCTGGCCTTAAGCCGGTTGTGCGAACAGCTCTCGTTGGACCCGGGGAGCCCGGACCTGTCGCAGATTCTGATTAAACAGGTGAATGACATTAAAGCCCGTATCACCGAAACCAGGGCCACCATCGAACAGGTGGAGGTCCTGGAGCAGAGCCGGGAGAACACGAAACAGGCGCTGGAAGAAGCCCGCACCCGCGAGCGCAACGCAGAGGGTCAATTTCAGAGTGCTGCTCATAAAAAAGAAACAACGGAAAATCTCGCTTTACGCCTGAAGGGCGAAGAACAGGAAGCCAATGCCCAGCTGGTAAAACTGTTCGAGCAGACCCGCAAGGACCTTCGGCAACTTGGCCTCGAGGTCGCCTCTCCCAACGAACTGACAGAGGCGGAGCAAGAACTTTACCTGCGCCGTGAACGCTGGCTGGTCCGCCAGCAGGACAAAGCCGAACTGGATCAGGGCCTGGCCAGGCTTGAGATCGAACTCCGGCATCTGGCGGAAAAGATCGAAGAGGACGAAACACAGCTTAAAAGCGTCAAAACAGCCCTGAGCAAAAACCGCGAAGACAGGGATGAGCTGCATCGGGAGCGACAGGCCGTGCTGGGCGATAAGGACCCCGATGAAGAAGAGCGCCAACAGGTCGCTGCGATTGCGTCTGCGGAAAAAGCGGTTGAAGCCGCAAGAGTGTATCTCACCTCGCAGACCGAGGCTTGCCAGCGCCTCGATACCCGCATAACCGAGCTGAGTAAATCCATGACGGAAAGAGAGCCCGAGCTGAACGCAGCGGAGCAGCGCTTTCATATCCAACTCAGGGAGCAGGCCTTATACACCGAAGAACAATTCACTGCTGCCGCATTGCCGGAGGAAGCGCGCCGTAATCTGGCGCGTCAGGCCCAGACACTGTCTGATGAGAAAGCGGCCCTGGATGCCAGCCGAAAGGAAATTGAGAGCAATTTGATTGAAGAGCGCGCCAGGAAGGTCACTGAAGAGCCCCTGGATCAACTGCGGGAAAACCTCGGACTACTGGTTGAAACTCAGCGAAAGCTGAGCGAAGCCATCGGCAGCCAGCGCCAGAAATTGCAGGAAAACGAAAACGCCAGGAAGACCCGATCCGAGCAGGCTGAAGCCATGGAAGCGCAACAAACCGAATTGAACCGCTGGAACCAGCTTCACGAACTCATTGGTTCCTCGGACGGCAAGAAATTCCGTAACTTCGCCCAGGGCCTGACCTTCGAAATGATGGTGGGGCATGCCAACCGGCAGCTGCGCAACATGACCGACCGGTATTTACTGGTCAGGGATAAAACCCTGCCGCTGGACCTGAACGTGGTGGACAACTACCAGGCCGGCGAGACGCGTTCCACCAAAAACCTCTCTGGCGGCGAGAGCTTCATCGTCAGCCTGGCGCTGGCGTTGGGCCTGTCCAGCATGGCCAGCAAAAACGTGCGAGTGGACTCCCTTTTCCTGGACGAGGGTTTCGGCACACTGGACGAGGACTCATTGGACACGGCGCTGGAGACCCTGTCCAACCTCCAGCAGGAGGGCAAGCTCATCGGCGTGATTTCCCACGTCACCACCCTGAAAGAACGCATCAGCACCCAGATACAGATCACGCCGGATAATGGCGGCCGAAGCAGGATCTCCGGGCCTGGGTGTGAACGTCTTTATTCCGGTTAGTTAACCGTGGTCCTGTTTGATCATGTCGGCGGCTTTTTCGCCGATCATGATGGTGGGCGCATTGGTGTTGCCAGAGGTGATGCTAGGCATAATGGACGCGTCTGCAACCCGAAGCCCTGTCAAGCCATGAACCTTCAAGGTTGGATCCACAACGGCCATCTGGTCTATACCCATCTTACAGGTGCTGGTCTGGTGATGGTATGTGCCGCAGGAATCGCGTATGTAATCCAGAATCTGTTCACGGTCAGCGTCTTTTCCTGGGTAAACTTCCCGGCCTGTCCAGGTTTCCATCGCTTTAGTATTCGCAATTTTTTGACAAAGCATTACGGCTTGGTGAAGGGCCTCCAGGTCGGCATCATCATCAAGGTATTTTGGATCAAGAATGGGCAAGTCAGCCGGTTCAGCCGACGCCAGCTTGATGGTTCCCCGGCTGGCGGGCCTGATCAAACCGGCGCATAGGGTAAACGCATTTTCGGGCCCCTCGAAACCGGGAGCGTAGTAAGGCAGCCCCATGAATAATGGCTGGAGGTCCGGGCAATTCATGTTTTCCCTGCTTTTCCAGAACAGCTGTGCCTCCAGCAAGTTAGCCTGGGGTGCCGGGATCTGTTGGAGGCTTTCATAAATAACGCTCACCAGAAGATGATCCTGCAGGTTTTTGCCAACGCCGGGTAAGTGATGCTTGACTGGAACCCCAACGTTTTCAAGCTCCTCCCGGTCACCAATACCTGAGAGCATGAGCAATTTTGCGGAGTCAATTGTGCCGCCCGAGACAATCACTTCCTTGTTCACGAGTTCGGTTGTAAGCCTGCCATCCTTCATGAACTCCACGCCGGTGCAACGGTCGCCGTCGAACAAGAGACGTTGGGCGCAGGCCTCGGTCAATACGGTCAGGTTGTCCCGGTCAAGGCTGGGCACCAGGAATGCCTTTGCGACGGAGCAGCGCTGACCATCCGGGGTGACAGTGAGTTCGTTCATCCCGGCACCCCAAATCTGTTCGCCATTGAAATCCCGGGCTTCTGGCAAGCCCAGTTCTATACATCCGGCGATGGAGGCACCTGATATCGGATTGGGGTGCTTGATACTGGTGACATGAAGCGGGCCGGAGTTGCCATGGAAAGCGGAGGCGCCGTTTTCGTGCTGCTCGGATTTCTTGAAATAGGGCAGGACCGAGTCGTAGTCCCAGCCATCACAGCCTTGATACGCCCAGTTGTCGTAGTCCGAGCGGTGGCCCCGGATATAGATCATGCCGTTAATTGAACTGCTGCCGCCGAGTGTCTTGCCCCTTGGCCAGTATTTCTCAACATTACCCGCTTTTTTCTGTGGAACAGTCATGTAGGCATAGTCGACTTCTGTCTGCCAGGTAGCGGGCCAGCCAGCGGGAGCATGAATATTCGGATCCTTGTCGGGAACGCCGGCTTCCAGAAGAAGTACGTTAAAGTTAGGATTTTCTGACAGTCTGCTGGCGATAACACAGCCCGCAGAGCCTGATCCAATCACGATGAAATCATACTTGTTCATAATTAGTACCTTTTGTTATTTTGACGCCCAAAAATAAAATTACTTTTTGATGCTTATTACCTTTGGTCGGGTAACGGCTTTAAGACCTTCGATTCCGAATTCCACGCCGTAGCCTGAAGCTTTGTGGCCACCGAATGGCACCATGGGGTGTATGGCGCCGTGTTGATTTACCCAGACAGTGCCCGCTTCCAGCTGTTGCGCCGTCTCGCTTGCCTGGTCTGGCTCATTCGCCCACACAGAAGCGCCCAGGCCCGCCTCCAGTTTATTGGCAGAGGCGATGGCATCGCCGAGGTTGCGGTACTGGATAATGGGTAGAGCCGGGCCGAATTGTTCTTCATCAACCAGACGCTGGCCGTCCCGACTATTGCCGACAAGGGTTATCGGCAAGAAGAAACCGCCGTCAGGTACCTCTCCGATTTCCACAACGTCACAGTCATTCATCCGGGCGTCAGAGACCAGCTCGCGGACTTTGTCATATTGCATGCGGTTTTGAATGGGCCCGATCAGAACGCCCTCATCCATGCCGTTACCAATCGTCATTTGGCTGGCGACGGCTTTGAGTTCTGCCATTACCGACTCATAGTCGTCTTCGTGCACGTACAGGCGCTTGATACAGGCGCAGGTCTGGCCCATGTTCAGGAATGCCCCCCAGAAAAGGCCTTCCGCAATATTTTTGGCAGTCGTGCCGGGCAGGACAATCGCGGGATCGTTACCCCCTAGCTCAAGGGTGATTGGCGCGAAATTGTTAGCGGATGCCTCGATGATCTTCCTCCCGGTATCGGCGCTCCCGGTGAACATAATCTTGGCTATATCAGGGTGTCGGGTCAGTTGAGCGCCAATCGTCCCATCGCCGGAAACAGTGTTGAGAACGCCGGGCGGAAGCACGTCATTGATCAAGCGCACCATCTCCAGCGTTGCAATCGGCGTGTACTCTGATGGTTTTAAAACCACCGAGTTGCCCATACGGATGGCGGGTATTATTTGCCAGATGGCAATCATCAGTGGCCAGTTCCAGGGTGCGATGGCAGCGATTACACCGAGAGGGCTCCGTTGAAGAACGTCTTTCCTTTCATCGTCTTCGTAAACAGTTTCAGGCGGCAACTCAAGAGTCGCGGGCACCCGTGTCCAGCCGACGCAGGCCTGCATTTCAAAGCGAGAACCCGGCCCTGCCAAAGGTTTTCCCTGCTCTTGAGTGATCAGTTTCGCGAGATAGTCAGAATTGCTTTCCAGTACATCGGCAACTCTCTGTATGAATTCCTTGCGTTCATTATCACTGATTTCAGACCAGGGTTTCTGAGCTTTCAGAGCGGCCTGGACCGCAGTGTCGACTTCATCCGCGGTGCTGATCGGGGCCAGGCCAAGTGAGTCACCATTGGCCGGATTCCTCACCGCGTAGCTCTCATACGAATTAATCATGTGTCCGTTCGAGATATTTTTGTACTTATGCATTGCTGCATGCTCCAGAGCCGGTCAAGCATTATTCACTTGGGTGTGATAAATCGAAGAGGCCAACTTTCATGGATGTTCAAAAGTCTATATCTGGCCCCACAAGAATATGAGGCCAAATGGTGGCCAGCAGAGCGCTATTCAGCGTCTGCTTAACCGGAATTTCTCTGATTGAAGCTATCGACCGTCACTCGGTTAGAACACCTTGAGAATGCGCAGATTTACCCGTGTATCCTCCTCGAACCCATTCTCGGAATTAATGTCCTGGCCACCCTGAATCTGTAACTGCAGGGTCGGAGCCACAAACGTTGCGAAGGTTGCAAGCCAGCGATTATTGTCCAGCTTGTCATCCTGGTCTAAGCCGCCAACGTTGGTTTCTCCGCCAAAGTCATGATAATAAGACAGGCCAAGGTGGGTTCCCGGTGACAGAATATAGCGCAAGTGCGCTTGCCCACTTTGCGTCGCATCCTGCTGAAGGCGAAACCCGAAAAAGTCGTCGTTATCCTCGAAGACGGAATACTCTGCGATGAGATCCAGTATTACGTTGTCGCTGAGGCTTCTCACATAACCCAACTGGAAAATACCTTTCCACCGATTCTCACCG
>JAGXLV010000090.1 GCA_018334495.1 Oleiphilaceae bacterium | reverse complement strand
AAGAAAGAGAGCTTGTTCGTCGTTGTTGAAATAGGCGTAGACGTCCAGGCCTTCATGCAGCGAATGCACGATCCGATCGGCCTCGGCGGTCAGGTACTGGTTGGAATAACTGCCCGTGTAGTGCTCACCATGGAATCTGAGATAAACCCAGTCTGCGGTCATTTCACGGGGGTGATCTTCGATCATATCGTGAATGCAAAGTGCCGCCCGATGGGTGCGAAGCACCCTGAAGATGTCGTCATGCAGCCAGTCCGGATCTCGCACCTCGATCGCCCAGCGGTGCCTGTCCGGAGCTTCGTTGAGGAAATCATCAAGTCGCTGCGGGTCCCGTCGCCAGTTTGGCGGCAGTTGCACAAGAATAGGGCCGAGACGGGTGCCCAATCGTTCAGCGCCCTCGAGAAAGGTCGGGATGGTCTGACCGGCATCTTTCAGGCGTTTGATATGGCTGCCATAGCGACTGAATTTGAGGCTGTACTCGAAATTCTCCGGCGCTGTTTGGCGCCAATGGTCGAAGGTTTCAGGTGCCGGCAGGTTGTAAAACGTGTTGTTTATTTCGACGGTGTCGAAGTGGTCGGCGTAGTAGCCAAACCACTCCTTCTGGCGAAGATCCGCCGGGTAAAAACGCTCCGTCCAGTGCTTGTACTGATACCCGGAAGTACCGACCCGCAGCTGGCCTGTTGAATGGGTCACGACACCCTCCTGTGTCTGTGTTCACGCTGCCTTAATACAGGGCCCCGGCAGGTGGCCTGATGCCAGCTGCCGGGGCGAAAATCATCTGTTGCCTTTAGGCGGACAGTGAAATTCATCCAGAATGATGTCCTCCTCTACAGTCTCCAGATGAGCGTCAAAGCCCCAGAGTCGGTGTACATGACGCAACACTTCTTCGGTTGCATTACCCATGGGTATGCCGTTGTTGGGAATGTGACGAAGAGTGAGGGAGCGGTCGCCCCGGGTGTCCACGTTCCAGACCTGCAGATTGGGTTCACGAAAGCTCAGGTTGTACTGGCGCGCGAGTTTTTCCCGCAGGTCGCGGTAACCGGCCTCATCGTGGATGGCCGTGATGCGGTAAACGTCTTCATCGTCGTGATCGGCGATGGCGAAGAGTTTGAGGTCCCGCATCACTTTGGGCGAGAGAAACTGCTGGATAAAGCTCTCGTCCTTGAAATTCTTCATGGCGAAATGCAGTGTTTCAACCCAGTCAGAGCCGGCAATATCCGGGAACCAGCGGCGGTCTTCCTCAGTCGGCTCCTCGCAGATCCGGCGCAGATCGGTAAACATCGAAAAGCCCAGCGTGTAGGGATTGATGCCGGAGTAAAACGGGCTGTCGAAGGGCGGCTGGTAAACCACCGACGTATGGCTCTGGAGAAACTCCAGCATGAAGCCGTCCGTCACCAGGCCTTTTTCATACAGGCGGTGGAGGAGGGTGTAGTGCCAGAAACTGGCCCAGCCCTCGTTCATCACCTGGGTCTGGCGCTGAGGGTAGAAATACTGGGCCAGCTTGCGCACGATGCGGATGATTTCCCGTTGCCAGGTTTCCAGCAGGGGGCCGTTTTTCTCAATAAAATACAGCAGGTTTTCCTGAGGCTCCTGGGGGTAGCGGACTTTGCGCTGCTCGGGGTCCTCGTCATCGTTCATTTTCGGGATGGTGCGCCAAAGGTCATTGAGGCGACGCTGGAGGTATTCCTCCCGCTCCACTTGACGGCGTTGTTCTTCGGCGGCGGAAATCGGCGCCGGCCGTTTGTAGCGGTCGACGCCGTAGTTCATCAGGGCGTGGCAGGAATCGAGAATCTGCTCCACCGCATCAACCCCGTGGCGCTCTTCGCATTCGGCGACGTAATTGCGGGCGAACACCAGGTAGTCGATGATGGCACTGGCATCGGTCCAGGTGCGGAACAGGTAGTTACCCTTGAAAAAGGAGTTGTGACCGTAGGACGCATGGGCGATCACCAGGGCCTGCATGGGCAGGGTGTTCTCTTCCATCAGGTAGGCGATGCAGGGGTCCGAGTTGATCACGATCTCATAGGCCAGCCCCATCTGGCCCCGCTCATAGCCTTTTGAAGTATTCAGAAACTGCTTCCCGAAGGACCAGTGGTTGTAGCCCACGGGCATGCCGACGGAACTGTAGGCATCCATCATCTGCTCGGAACTGATGACTTCGACCTGGTTGGGGTAAGTGTCCAGGCCGAATTCCTCGGCACACTTGGCAATCTCCTCATCGTATTGCCGGATCAGGTCGAAGGTCCATTCCGAGCCCGTGGATATGGGTGTTCTCAGGGCGTTGGGTTTGTCCATGGTATCTGTCATGCGGCTTTCCTCTCGAAGAGCTGCCGGAAGACCGGGTAGATTTCGCCAGGGTCTGCAATCTGCTCCATGGCGAAACTGTCCGGGTTCCGGGCCATGACTTTTTCGTACTCATACCAGAGAGTCTGGTGATCCTGGGGCGTGATCTCAACATAGGAGTAATACTGAACCAGAGGCAGAATCCTGTCCGCCAGTATCTTGCTGCACACCGGGGAGTCGTCGTTCCAGTTGTCACCATCCGAAGCCTGGGCCGCGTAGATGTTCCATTCCGCGGGCGAATAACGCGTTTCAATAATCTGGTGCATCAGCTTGAGTGCGCTGGAAACGATGGTGCCGCCGGTTTCGCGGGAGTAGAAAAACTCTTCCTCGTCCACTTCCTTGGCGCTGGTGTGGTGCCGGATGAAGACCACGTCAATGCGCTTGTAGTTCTTTTGCAGGAACAGGTACAGCAGGATGAAAAAGCGTTTGGCGATGTCCTTGTGGCTCTGTGTCATGGAGCCGGACACGTCCATCAGGCAGAACATGACCGCGCTGGTGGCCGGTTCCGGCTTTTTGACGTGTTGGCGGTAACGCAGATCCAGCTCATCAATAAAGGGAATCCGCCTGAGGTTGGCTTTCAAGCGGGCTATTTCACTTTCCAGCGCTTCAATCTGGTCCGTATGGCTGAAAGCCGCATCCAGATCCTCGGGTGCGGTTTTCAGGCTTGCCAGTTGCTCTTCAAGTTCCCGCAGCTTGCGCTTGCGGGCGCCGCCCAGGCTGAGCCGGCGGGCATGGGCGCCCCTGAGGGAGCGCACCACATCCAGTTTGGCCGGTATGCCCTGGCTACTGAAGCCGGAACGCACGTATTTGAAGGCGTCGGCGTCCTTGAGCTTTTTGCGGGCGAGATTGGGCAGTTCCAGATCGTCGAACAGGAAATCGAGAAACTCGTCCTGAGTGATCTGGAAGGCGAATTCATCCATGCCCTCGCCATCCTGGCTGGCCTTGCCGTTGCCCGCGCCACCGCCTTCACCGCCTGGCGGCTTGGGCAGTTCGTCTCCGGTCATGAATTCCTTGTTGCCAGGGTGAACCATCTCCCGATTACCGCCCTGACCATGGTGGAATATCGGTTCATCAATGTCGCGGGCGGGAATGCTGACACTCTCGCCGCCTTCAACATCGGTGATCGAACGGCGGTGCACGGCTTCCGACACCGCCTTCTTGATGTGTTTGCGGTAGCGACGCAGGAACCTTTCCCGGTTCACCGCGCTTTTGTTCTTGCCATTAAGGCGTCGATCAACAACGTGGGTCATACCCATCTTTCAGCTCCTACCAACACTAGTGCGACTTGCGGACCCGCAGATACCATTCTGCCAGCAGCCTGACCTGTTTCTCGGTGTAGCCCCGGTCCACCATCCGGTCAACGAACTGCTTGTGCTTGTTCTGGTCTTCTTCGCTGGCTTTGGGGTTGAACGAGATGACGGGCAGCAGGTCTTCGGTGTTCGAGAACATTTTCTTCTCGATGACGGCACGCAGTTTCTCGTAGCTCAGCCAGGACGGATTGCGGCCCTGATTATTGGCCCGCGCCCGTAGCACGAAGTTAACCACTTCGTTACGGAAGTCCTTGGGGTTGCTGATGCCCGCCGGCTTTTCGATTTTCTCCAGTTCGTCGTTGATGGAGCCCCGGTCGAGAATCTCGCCGGTTTCCGGGTCACGGTATTCCTGGTCCTGAATCCAGAAGTCGGCGTAGGTGACGTAGCGGTCGAACAGGTTCTGGCCGTATTCGCTGTAGCTTTCCAGGTAGGCGGTCTGGATTTCCTTGCCGATGAATTCCACGTAGTGAGGCGCCAGGAACTCCTTGATGAATCTCAGGTAACGGTCCTGGACCTCCGCCGGGAACTGCTCCTGCTCGATCTGTTTCTCCAGAACATAGAGCAGGTGAACCGGGTTGGCGGCTATTTCCGTGCTGTCGAAGTTGAATACCTTGGACAGGATCTTGAAAGCGAACCGGGTGGACAGGCCATCCATGCCTTCGTTGACGCCTGCGGCGTCCCGGTATTCCTGGATCGACTTGGCCCTGGGGTCGGTATCCTTGATGTTCTGGCCGTCGTAAACCCGCATCTTGGAGAAAATGCTGGAGTTCTCCGGTTCCTTGATCCGGGACAGGATCGAGAACTGGGCCAGCATGTCCAGGGTATCCGGGGCGCAGGGGGCGCCGTGCAGCGAGCTGTTCTTGAGCAGTTTGTCGTAGATGTCGATCTCTTCGGTCACCCGCACGCAGTAGGGCACCTTGACGATGTAGACCCGGTCAAGGAAGGCTTCGTTGTGCTTGTTGTTGCGGAACGTCTGCCACTCCGACTCGTTGGAGTGCGCCAGTATGACACCGTCGAACGGTACCGAACCCATGCCCTCGGTGGTGTTGTAGTTGCCTTCCTGGGTGGCCGTCAGCAGCGGGTGCAGGACCTTGATCGGGGCCTTGAACATCTCCACGAATTCCAGCAGGCCCTGGTTGGCGTTGCACAGGCCGCCGCTGAAGCTGTAGGCGTCCGGGTCATCCTGGGAGTAGTCCTCCAGCATCCGGATGTTGACCTTGCCCACCAGCGCCGAAATATCCTGGTTGTTGTCATCGCCGGGTTCGGTCTTGGATACGGCAATCTGGTCCAGCACGGAGGGGTAACGCTTGACCACCCGGAACTTGCTGATGTCGCCGCCGAATTCATGCAGGCGCTTGACCGCCCAGGGCGACATGATGGATTTGAGGTAACGCTTGGGAATCCCGAATTCTTCCTCGAGAATGTCGCCGTCCTCGTTAACGTCGAACAGGCCCAGGGGCGACTCATTAACCGGCGACCCCTCAATGGCGTAAAAGGGCACCTTTTGCATCAGTAACTTGAGTTTTTCCGCGAGCGAGGACTTGCCGCCACCTACGGGGCCCAGCAGATAAAGAATCTGCTTCTTCTCTTCCAGGCCCTGGGCGGCATGGCGGAAGTAGGACACGATGTTTTCAACCGCGTCTTCCATGCCATAGAACTCGGCAAACTCGGGATAGCGTTTGATCACTTTGTTGGAAAAAATGCGGGAAAGTCTCGGGTCCCGGGACGTGTCGATGGTCTCCGGCTCCCCGATCGCCAATAACATCCGCTCGGCGGCTGTGGCGTATGCGGATGGATCGTTTTTGCAGATCTCCAGGTATTCCTCCAGGGAATACTGTTCCTCCTGAGTTGCATCATACCGGTTCTTGAAATGCTGCAGAATGCTCATGTAGGCCCCTCGCTCGCTGATAATCAGCTGTGATTCACACAATAACTCTCATTGGATTTGGATCGCTCTGGCGGCGACTTAATACTGGTTGGGTGATTAGAGTAAAAATGGTTTGTTAAGCCGGAATTTACCCCCTTATTTTTCCGGGTTTTACAATTCCACTTTAGTGCAGTCTCTTAAGCTTGGACAGGGCAGACTGCGTTTTGTTGCAAATACCCTATAAAACGTAATATTCGGTTGCTCGACCAGCGTCAATGACTATTTGTCAGATCAATGGTGCCGGCGAAAGTCGCGTTGAAGGGCTGCGCGAACAGTGGCCGGCGCTGTTGCCAATGACCGGGTGGTGATCCTGAACAACCTCATCGTTCCTTGATTATGGTCACAGGTGTCAGAGGCAATCAAGGGGGTGTGCGTCCATTATGAGGGGGAATTCGGTTTGAGACGGAAGACGCTTTCAGTCGCTCCGCTCAGGCCTTTGCGTTCCACAAAAGGATGATCCCGGGTCAGTACCTGGAGGCTGAGTTGCTCAATGTCATAGTCCTCACCATAGAGAGAATGCACCTCGGCATCGCTGACATTAAACGGTGGGCCCTGCATTTCATCATCCTGATAATCCAGCGTAACGAGTAAAATCTGTGTTTTTTCCGGCAGGATGGCGACAAGATGTTGTACATATTCCTGTCGTAGGGTCGGTGGCAGGGCAATCAGGGCGGCTCGATCGTAGACCAGGTGGACATGCCTCAGATCGTCCGGCACCAATTGGAAAAAATCGCCGCACCAGAGTTCCAGTTCGTCGTGCACAAAACGGGTAAAAGGTTCGCCGGGTTTTACGTTCGCAGGTGCGTTCCCTTCTTCAAAGAAATCCTTGCAGGCAATTTCATTCAACTCCACGCCGATCACCGGATGGCCGCGTTCGTAGAGCCACCACATATCGACAGCCTTGCCGCAAAGCGGCACAAAGACGGTTTCATTGCCTCGGGGAGCAAACTCCGGCCAGTGCTCGTGGAGGAATTTGTTGACGGAGCCCTCGTGGAATCCGATTTCATCGTTGGCCCAGCGATTGTGCCAGTATTCGTGTTCCATAGTGCTACCCCCGTAGTATGTTACCTGTACTGACGAGGTTAACGAATTAGGCTGGCCGCACACTACCTTTAATGGAGCAATTTGATGAAAGCCGTGTTTCTTGACGCCGCCACACTGGGCGACGACGTGGATCTTGCCCCTATCGGGCAACAACTCGACGAACTGGTACTGCATCGGCAGACTGCGGCGGATCAGGTCAACGAACGCATTGGCGGTTTCGACACTGTCCTGACCAACAAAGTCGTCCTGACCGGAGAGCATTTTCGTGCCAACCCGCAGTTGCGGCGAATTGCCGTGGTGGCAACGGGCCTTAACAATATTGACCTGGAAAGCGCCCGCGCGGCCGGAATATCAGTCATCAACGCTACCGGATACGGCAGACCTTCGGTCGCTCAGCACACCATGGCGTTGATGCTGGCGCTGGCGACCCGTCTGCTGGATTATCACCGGGACGTCCAGGCCGGGCGCTGGGCCAAAAGCCCGCAGTTCTGCCTGATGGATCACCCCATCATGGAGCTGGAAGGCCGCACACTGGGCATTGTCGGCTACGGTGACCTGGGTCAGGGGGTGGCGGAAAGGGCCCGGGCCTTCGGTATGAACATACTGGTGGCGGCAAGGCAGGGGCAGGCGGCCGGCGAAGTAGACGGCCATCCGAGAATCCCGCTGGAAGAGCTTTTGCCCCGGGTCGATGTGCTGTCACTGCATTGCCTGTTGTCGGATCAAACCCGGGGTCTGATCGGCACCGGTGAGCTGGCTCTGATGAAACCCGAAGCGCTGTTATTGAACACCAGCCGCGGCGGCCTGGTGGACGAGGCGGCTCTGGCTGATGCGTTGCGTGCCGGTCGGCTTGGCGGGGCGGGCTTTGATGTGCTTACCGAAGAGCCTCCGGTAAGCGGTAACCCCTTGCTGGCGGGCGATATCCCGAATCTCATTGTTACACCTCACTGTGCCTGGGCCAGCCGGGAGGCCCGCCAGCGCATTGTGCAATTGATCGGGGACGGGCTTCGGCGGCTCAGGGCCGGGGACCTTACCCACATTCGCTGAAAAAATGCGCCATAATGAAGATTCCGGTCGTCTCGGCTCCCGTGAGGTTCGGGCAGGATGGACGTGCCCGCACACGCTGGTGTCGCCGGATACCGAGAATACGACAAACTAGGGACAGGGTGCTGCGTGGCTTCCATTCAATACAAAGAACGTGTGAAACAGGCTGAAGACTGGATACTGGCCAATCCCGAGCCGCCCAGTAAATGGCCCTGGCGGTGGTTGTATGTCAGCGGCCGTACGGCTTATGCACTGGTTCGGGACATCGCTAACGGCAACCTGACCCTGCATGCCATGAGTCTGGTTTACACCACGCTGCTCAGTATTGTTCCCCTGTTGGCATTAAGCTTCTCGGTACTCAAGGCGCTGGGTGTCCATGAGCGCATGGAGCCCTTTCTGTTCCAGTTTTTTCAGCCTATGGGCCCCCAGGGTGTTCAGCTGGCAGAGCAGATACTGGGCTTTGTCGACAACATAAAGGTTGGTGTGTTGGGTTCCGTGGGCCTGGCTCTGCTGGTGTACACGGTGATATCACTGATACAGAAGATTGAAAGCTCGTTTAACATGATCTGGCGGGTGCCGCAGATGCGCTCGGTAGGTCAGCGTTTCAGTAATTATCTGAGCGTGATCATGGTCGGTCCACTCCTGATGGTTTCCGGCATCGGTATGAGCGCGGCCGTTCTCGGCACGGAGGCAGTCCAGACCCTGGCGGCGATTGAGCCTTTTGGCTCCCTGATCGCTCTGGTGACCCGCCTGATGCCGTTTTTCCTGGTTTGTGGCGCTTTTACCTTCTTCTATGCCTTCATGCCCAATACCCGCGTCAAGATCAAGTACGCCCTGATCGGGGGTGTTCTTGCTGGTATTTTGTGGCAGGCGGCAAGCATCACCTTTGCTGCGACGGTGGCGACGTCCGCGCGCTATGCCGCGATCTATTCCGGCTTTGCCATTGGCATCATCATGTTGATCTGGCTCTACCTGAACTGGTTGATACTGCTGCTTGGTGCGAGCATTTCCTATTACCTTCAGAACCCCGGCGCCATAGCCAAGCATCGGGAGGTGCAGTTTTCTCCCGAATTACAGGAAAAGATCGCGCTGACACTGATGTGGCAGGTCTGCAAACCGTTCAATGAGGGCAAACCCGCGCCGCATCAGGAAGCGCTGGAGCACAAACTGCGGGTACCCGGCGAAGTGACGCGGCGGATCAGCGACAAGCTCATCCGTCACGGCCTGTTGTCCCTGGCGGGTTCCGGCGGCGACAGGCTGGTGCCAGGCCGGGACCTCGACCTGATCACCGTGGACGACGTGCTCAAGGCCGTGCGCCAGGACGAAGAACGCATGGTCCAGCGCCTGCCCAACGTTCTGCCCCCGGAGCTCATGGAGCGACGCCTGGTGGCGGGCGGCAAAACCTTCCCCGAGCTTTTTCGCGACTCATCGGCAGAGAAGAGGGTGGAAGCGTCAAAAAGCGATCAGGCTCATGAGGTAGCGCGGTAGGAGCGGTTTTAACCGCGATCAGTCCGGATGGGGGTACTGCCCCATTTCGCGGTTAAAACCGCTCCTACCGGAGGTCGCAACCGGAGCGACTTCAGCCGCGAAGAGGGTTGGCGGTAGCCCCCCTCCCGA
>JAGXLV010000022.1 GCA_018334495.1 Oleiphilaceae bacterium | reverse complement strand
GGGGGGTGGGTAACAAACATTTTACCGATCGCCATACATCAAAGGTCCGATCGGAGGAAAGCGAAGACAATAATGTTTATTTTCACAAGGCCGTCTTTGACCAGGGCAATCGGCCCAATATTCCGCCCATACCCGACGTTGCGGATACCCTCTATCCGAACTCGACCAGTGCCCTGCCAACTGGCAAGCTAAAGATGTCGTTGCTTCAAAATTGTTTCATTCGTGATACTATTTAAATCTAAGCTTAGATCTAAATTGAAGGTTAATATGAGGCATGCCGGCACGGTTATTTTTTTACTGGCTCTGGGGCTTCCTGGTGTCGCTCACGCTGAAATAGACTCAGAACCGGTCTCTCGTGAAACATTGACCGAAACTATCCGCCTGGATGGCATGATCGAGGCGGTTCAGGAAAGTACGGTCTCGGCGCAGACCAGTGGCACTGTCCTGCGACTGCCCTACGATGTGGATGATTCAGTGACCGCCGGCGACCTGATTGTCAAACTCGAGGACAGCGAGCAACGGGCAAGGCTTGATCAGGCGCAAGGTAACCTGCAGGAAGCAAAGGCCAATTACAGGAACGCCCAGCAGCAGTTTGATCGAATTGAAGAGGTTTATGACGAGGGTTATGTGTCCCGGCAGGAATTTGATCAGGCGCAGAATAACCTTGCCGCTGCGGAGGCCCGTCTTGAGCGTTCCCAGGCTGCGCTGGAGGAAGCGCGAAAACAACTGGACTACACGACAGTGGTCGCACCCTACAGCGGCATTCTGACGGAACGACATGTTGAGGTTGGCGAGTCGGTTAATCCAGGGCAGCCACTACTCAGTGGTCTTTCGCTCGAAGAGCTGCGTGTGGTTGTGGAACTGCCGCAAAAGTATGCCGACGCGGTCAGGGCCGAGCGCACCACCCGGGTCACTCTTGCTGATGGCAGGGTGCTGAAAACCGGTGAGATGACGTTTTATCCCTATGCTGACGCGCAAACCCACACGTTTCGCCTCAGGCTTGCCCTTGAGGAGCCCGAAGCAACGCTGTATCCCGGCATGTTGGTAAAGGTTGAGGCGCCGGCGTCACAAAGACAGGCCCTCTGGATTCCTGATAGCAGCCTGATTCGCCGCAGTGAACTCCGGGCCGTTTACGTGCTTGATCAGGAAGGGCGGCCGCGATTACGGCAAATCCGGACGGGTATCAGCCGCAGTGGGCGCATCGAAGTGCTGGCCGGGCTTGATGAGGGTGAAAGCGTCATTACCAACCCTGCAGAACTGCTGGGCAGCGGGCAAGTGAACCCAGGCACAAGCCCAAGCGGCAATCCTTCAAGGGTGGACGGGTGAGCGAAAACCCCAACTCTGTGGGACCCTCCGGCGCCATTGCCCGGGTATTCCAGGACTCCAAGCTGACGCCTTTGCTGGCTTTGCTGGCCGTGGTGGTTGGCATCCTGGTCATTATTATTACCCCCAAGGAAGAAGAGCCGCAAATCGACGTCACCATGGCGGATATCATGGTGGCCTTGCCTGGTGCCAGCGTCAGTGAAATTGAAAGTCTGATCGCCACTCCTGCGGAGCAGGTGATGAGCGAGATCGAGGGCGTCGAGCACGTGTATTCCGTGTCCCGCCAGGGACAGGCGGTGATCACGGTTGAGTATGAAGTCGGCGTGCCTCGTCAGGAGGCGCTGGTCCGGCTCTACAACAAGGTTTACTCGAATCAGGACTGGCTGCCCCGGAATCTGGGCGCCAGCCAGCCGTTGATCAAACCCAAAGGCATTGATGACGTTCCGATCATGACGCTGACGCTTTATGACCCGGCTAATCGCCATGCCGGAGAGGACCTGACACGCCTCGCCCACATGCTGGAAGTGGAGCTGAAACGTATCCCTGGCACCCGGGATATTTTTACCCGAGGCGGCATACCCGATCGGGTGGATGTGCGAATAGACCCCGCCATGATCAATGGCTTCAACCTGACAGTGGACGACCTTCGCCGCGCCCTCCAAGCCGCCAACGCCAGCAGCCAGGAGACGCGAATAACCCGGGACGGCGTATCCATACCCCTGCAGGCGGGCACGCTCCTCGACAGTGTGGACACGTTGCGCCGGCTGGTGGTGGGCGTGCAAGATAACGCGCCTGTGTTCCTGGAAGATGTGGCCGGGGTCAGCCGCGGCGGCACGGTAGCGGACCAAAGCGTGATGATGGGATTCGGGCCGGCGAATGAGGGCTTACAGGGCGGTGAGCCCGGAGAGCTCTATCCGGCGGTTACCCTGGCCATCGCCAAAAAACCGGGCGAAAACGCGGTCGACATCACCCGCGCAATAGAGGCGCGGCTTGGGGTTCTGCGAAACCGGCTGTTACCGGCGGATGTGGAGCTGGTGGTTACCCGCGATTATGGCCAGACAGCCTCTGCCAAGGCCAATCAGCTGATTACCGACCTTGTGTCGGCAACCCTGTCGGTCATTCTGCTGGTGCTGGCGGCCATGGGCTGGCGTCAGGCCATGATCGTGGGGTCGGCCGTCCTTATCACACTTTTGCTCACCCTTGTGTTTTCCTGGGCCTGGGGCTTCACCCTGAACAGGGTCTCCCTGTTTGCCTTGATTTTTTCCATCGGCATTCTGGTTGATGACGGTATTGTGATTACCGAAAACATCAATCGGCGCATCCAGAATTCCCGTCGGCCCATCAGAGAGATTATTCCCCTGGCCGTGGATGAGGTGGGCACACCGACCATCATGGCAAGCCTGACCATCATGGCGGCGCTGATACCCATGGCCTTTGTGAGCGGACTCATGGGCCCCTATATGCAGCCCATTCCGATCAATGCGTCTGCCGGCATGGTGTTCTCGCAGATCGTCGCCTTTGTCGTTGCGCCCTGGTTGGCACTGCGCCTGTTGCGTCATGAAAAGGGGCAGGCAGCGGAAGAGGCAGAACAGGCCACTGATTCTGCCGAGGGCGTCAGCTCCCGGGCATTACGAGTGTTCCAGGTTGTCATGAGCCCCTTCCTGGGCGGGCATTATTGGCGCCGCCGTTTCCTGGCGGGTGGCGTGATCGGGCTGACTGTTCTGGCCGCGTCACTGCCCGTGTTTCTGGCGGTCATTCTTAAAATGCTGCCTTTCGATAACAAGTCCGAACTTCAGATTGTAGTGGATATGCCCGAGTACACGCCCATGGAGCAGACGCAACGGGTACTGCTGGACATGGGTGCGCACCTTGAGACCGTCGATGAGGTCATGCATTGGCAAAGTTACGCGGGAACCGCCTCGCCCATTAATTTCAATGGCCTGGTGCGCCAGTATTACCTACGGGGGGAACCCTACCACGGTGATATCCAGATAAATCTTGCGGGTAAGGAAGATCGTGAGCGTCAATCCCATGAGATCGCACTGGCCCTGCGCGCGCCGCTTAAGGCCATTGGCGACCGCTATGGGGCGGCCGTCAAAATTGTCGAAGTGCCGCCAGGGCCTCCGGTATTGTCGCCGGTGGTCGCCGAGGTTTACGGGATCGACGAAACCCGTCGCGCGGAGCTCGCCCGAAGCCTCGCGAAGGGGATGGCTGATATTGACGGTCTGGTAGATATCGATACCACCCTGGAAGCACCGACCCGACGCTGGGAAGTCGCGGTGGATCGCGCCCGCGCGGCGCGGCTGGGGGTGTCTCAGGCACAAGTGGTATCGGCACTGGCAACTCTTGTGGGCGGCGACAGTGTCAGTTTTCTCCACGATGACAAGGCCAAATATGCGGTCCCGATCCGAGTGATTCTGGAAGAGGGCGACAAAGCCCAGAAATCGGGCATATTGTCCCTGTCAATACGCAGCCGCAACGGCGAGCTGGTGCCCATGAGCAGTTTTGCCGAGGTGAGGGAAGCCGACTGGATGGGCGCGCGCTACCACAAGGATCTTTTGCCGGTCACCTACGTCACCGCGGACATGGCGGGGGATGTGGATTCGCCCCTGTACGGCATGTTCCGGATGGTGGGGCAACTTGAGCAGCAGGCAGACGGGCCAAAGCAGTTCTTTATCCGGCAGCCTGACTTGCCCGAGCTGGGTTCGCTCAAATGGGATGGTGAATGGCAGATCACTTATGAGACTTTCCGGGATATGGGTATGGCGTATTCTGTGGGCGTGTTCATGATTTTCGTGCTGCTGGTGGCGCAGTTCCGTTCCTACCTTTTACCACTGGTCATCATGGCGCCCATTCCGCTCACCCTTATCGGCATCCTGCCGGGTCATGCGTTACTTGGAAAAGAATTCACCGCCACCAGCATGATCGGAATGATCGCCCTGGCCGGCATTATTGTCCGCAACTCCATATTATTGGTGGTGTTTATCCGGCAGTTGCTGGCTGAAGGTGTCGATCTCGACCGCGCCGTGATGTTGGCGGGGGCCGTGCGGGTCAAACCCATTGCTCTGACCGCCATTTCGGCGATGGTCGGTGCCTGGTTCATTCTCGATGACCCGATTTTCAATGGCCTGGCGATTTCACTGATTTTCGGACTGGCGATGTCCACCTTGCTGACCCTTTTGGTGGTGCCATTGCTTTACTATGTCATGGCTCGTCGCAACTGGATTTAAAGCAAACATCAGATTTAAACACCCTTTTCTTGCGTTATAGGGTGTCACACTTGCAACACAAAACTGACTTACGACAAATGAAGGAGACTTGAATGGACATCAAACCGCTCGACGAACGACTGAGTGTTACGGCACAGCCCGGTTACGACGATATCGAAGCTCTGGCCAAAGAGGGCTATCGCACAATTATCTGCAACCGGCCGCCCAACGAAACTGAGGATCAGCCCGATCTGAAGGCGCTCAAGGACAAAGCCGAATCTCTGGGTATGGTCTGGCATGAGATCCCGGTCAAACCCGGTGACTATTCGTCCAGGGACATTGAAGCTTTCTCGGAGGTTCTGGAATCGTCACCCGCGCCCATTATAGGTTTTTGTCGCACCGGCAAACGGGTTTCACACCTCTGGGCTTATTCCCAGACGCCGGAATGTCCCATTGAAGATTTGATGAAGGCCGCGGAGGCTGCAGGCCACGATCTGGAGCCCTTGAAGACCGACTTGGAACGCCATGGCAAACAGAAGGGCAGCTCTCAATCCTAGCAGCCTGTCCGACCTAGGTCTGTCCTGCTGCGGCAAAGCCGGCTTTGGTCATTGTCTTTCTGCTAGCCACCAAGATACGGGGCTTCAGAAATTATGATGTTCTCTGCCTGGGGACGACTTAATGGCCAACCTCCGGTGGAAAATGAGTGATCAGATCCGTTAAATGAAAAGACTCGGCAACCATCATGACCACAAAGGCTCCGTAAAGTGCCAGTAGAGCCCAGGATTCGTTCCGGCTGAGGATCATGCGCCGACGCATCATCAGAAACAGGGTGAGGGTCGCGAAAGTGAGCGCCGCCATAAGCGGGGCGGCGACGGAGTAATTGATAACGGCAATTCCTGCAATCAGCACGCCAATGGGTATGCAGCACAAGAGATCAAAAATGTTGCTGCCGAGCACATTGGCGGTGCTGGCGATTCCCCGGCCATGGCGCACGGCTTGCAGGGACACAAACGCATCCGGCACAGAGGTGCCAACGGCCACCACTGTCAGGCCCCAGATGAAACTGGGCGTGTTGAGCAGGTCACCGAAATTGATCGCCGCCCGGACCAAGGCTTCAACCCCTATCAGGATGAAACCCAGGCCCATAGCCAGGCGCAGCCATTCCGCACCAGGCCTGACATGGGACGGGGCGGTTTCAGTGGTGAAGTCGACGGCGTCCTGATACTGCATAAACAGATAAACGCCATACAGAAAGAGGGGGACAAGAGCCATGCCCCGGGTGATTTCACCGCGGATGACGCCATCCGTCGATGCCACGGGATTGTAAATGACTGCGAAAGAAAACATCAGCAACAATACAGTCACTGAGATGATATAAAACTGGGCTTCCTTGTAGATCAGGTCCCGGTTGGTAAATAACGGCTCTCTGGCGTTCAGACCGCAGAGCGCGGGGATGACCATGACGTTGAAGAGGGCGGAGCCGAGAATGGCGGCTACCCCCAGCTCAAATTCGCCATGAAGAAGAGTTGAGACCAATACCGTTGCAAGCTCGGGAAAACTCGACCCGATAGCGACAATAACCGCGCCCTGGACAACTTCCGGCAGCTGATAATACACCGCCAGGCGCTCGCTGGCCGACTCAAGAAGGCCGCTGCCTTTCCAGACAACCGCGGTGCCAGCGGCTGCGAGCAGTATCCAGAAAGACAAGGCCACGATGTCCCGTCTCCTTACCCCGCTTACTCGGGAGTTGGCACAGGCGCCTTGCGCCAGCGATAACGCCAGACGTTCAGGGTCAAAACTCCAGACAGATCTTTCCGAAGTGGCGACCGGATTCCTCATGATGGAACGCGTCGGCAATCTCTTCCAGGGCAAAAGATCGGTCCAGAACCGGTCGCATATCACTGGCCTCAATTGCGCGAATCATCTCAAGTTGATGCGCCCGGCTGCCCACGATCAGGCCTTGCAAACGGACCTGTTTGGCCATCATCTTGGCGGTCGGAACCTCGCCTTGGCGTCCTGTCAGTATGCCAATCAATGAGATATGACCACCAATTCGAACCGCATTGATCGATTGTGGGAGGGTGCCGGGGCCACCAACCTCGATAACCTGGTCCACCCCGCGGCCGTCGGTCAGTTCCAGTACCCGCTTACCCCATTCCGGCTCGGATTTGTAGTTGATGGTGTGCTCGGCACCCAGTTCGCGAAGCCGCTTGAGTTTTTCATCCGATGACGAGGTGGCTATAACCCTTGCACCCATGAGCCTGGCAAACTGCAGGGCAAAGATGGAGACCCCGCCAGTACCCAGGGTTAGTATGGTATCGCCTGCTTTGAGGCCCGCATCAACAACAAGCGCCCGCCAGGCGGTCAGGCCGGCAGTGGTCAGGGTCGCAGCTTCGGCGTGGCTGTAGCCTTTTGGCGCATGGGTAAACCAATGGGCCGGGCGAACGACCTGCTCGCGAGCATAGCCATCCACACCATCACCCGGGGTGGTGGAGAAATCGCCAATTTTGGCCGGTCCCTCGAGCCAGTTAGGGAAGAAGGTCGAGACCACCTTATCGCCCGGCTCGAACTCCTTGACCCCGCCTCCAACCGCCTCAACAATACCAGCGCCGTCGGACATGGGAATGCGGCCGTGCTCGGTCGGAATGGCCCCGGTCACTACGGCATAATCATGAAAATTGAGAGAACTGGCATGGATTCGTACCCGGATTTCACCATCTCCGGGCTCCCCCGGAGCAGCGCTCTCTGCAATATCAAGTTTATCGAGCCCGCCCGGGCTGGTTACTGTGACAACTTTCATAGGTATTCCTCGAATAATAAAAACCAGGATTGGAATCGTTGATATCCAGTCTGAACTTTTATCCCCAGCACGCCAATAGGGGGCCTAGTGATACACTACTTCCGAAGGCAATAGTGTCAGCGATAAGTCGCATTTCACGTTCAATCGCGAGCAGTACCTCTATGAAAATACTCATTGTCGATGACCACTCCGTTGTCCGGCAGGGCTACGCCGGCCTTTTGCAGGCCAAACTGCCGCCCTGCGAGATCATTGAAGCGGTTTCCGGCGAAGAAGCCTGCGACCAATTCAACAAGGAACGACCGGATCTGATTATCATGGACATTCGGTTACCGGGTATCAGTGGAATCGAGGCCGCCCAAAGAATAATCAAGGCCGACCCCGAGGCCCGTATTCTTTTTTTCAGCATGTATGAAGAATCCCAGGTGGTGAAACAGGCCCTTGGTGTCGGTGGCATGGGCTATATCACCAAATCGGGTCCGCCACGCACGCTTATTGAAGCCGTGAATCGCATCTCCAGTGGTGAAACATTCATTGAATACGATCTGGTCATGCGCGTGGGCGCCCAGCAAACAACGTCCGTCGACCAGCGTCTGAAAACCCTGACCCAGCGGGAGTATGAGATTTTTGTGCTTCTGGCCCGGGGCGACACTTACAAAGAGATCGGTGAGCGCCTGGGGATCGGGGGCAAGACGGTATCCAACAACCTGGCGATTATAAAGAGCAAATTGGGCATCAATTCAGTCGCAAAACTGGTGTACCTGGCGATTGATGCCGGCATCGTCCAAATATGGGCAGGCCCTGACAACCAGGACGTCCAGCCGTGAAAGCCGTCCTGCGACTGAATTTGATTGTGTCCGGCGTTTTTCTGGCGGCTTTGCTGGTTGCGCTCTACTTTATGCTGCAACAGGCCTCCCGGGACATACACCGGGAAGTGACGGCCGGGGTAACGGCCAGCTGGGAAATGATCTCCGTTGCCAGCGAAGACCCGGATATGCTTGAGGTGCTGCTGGCAACCGATGCCCGTCATGTCCGGTTGGAAATGGTCGAGGATATTCAGGAGCTGGCGTTCGGAATGGCGCCCCGCCAGCTCAATCCTGAGCGCGGGGTGCCCTCATGGCTTTCGCGGCTGGTCCCGGACCTGGATCAACTGACCAGGGTCCAGCAGCTGCGCTACCTTCCCGATGGTCGGGCAATCAGGTTGACGGCCGATCCGTCGGACGAGTTGCAGGAGGTCTGGGAAAGCTTTCTTCAGATTGTCGGGCTCTTTATCAGCGGCGCGCTGCTATCCAATGTCGCGATTTATTTTGGCGTCCGCCAGGGCACTCGTCCGATCGCCCATTTTGTCTGGGCCCTGGATTCCATTCAACGGGGGCACTATCGCGCCCGTCTCAAGAAGTATTCGATCGGGGAACTGAACGATCTTGCAGAACACTTCAATAA
Organism: Oleiphilaceae bacterium; assembly: GCA_018334495.1. GTDB lineage: Bacteria > Pseudomonadota > Gammaproteobacteria > Pseudomonadales > Oleiphilaceae > Marinobacter. The sequence continues at coordinate 30,045 of JAGXLV010000022.1, read as the reverse complement.
CATGGCGCAAGCCATTGAAAATACGGAGAGAGAAAACCGAAAACTGACCCGGACCCTGATGGAAGTGAGAGAAACGGAACGGACTCACCTGGCGCGGGAACTGCACGATGACCTGGGTCAGTATCTAACCGGCATGCAGGCGCAAGCCTATTTGATCAGTGAAGAATCCGGTCAGCCGGAGTTGGTAAAACAGGTGGCCGGACAGCTTTCCGACAATTGCGAGTCCATGCACAAGAGTTTCCGCCGCCTTGTGCGTGATCTTCACCCTGCCATGCTGGAGCAAATGGGTCTGCACGGGGCGATTCAGACACTTGTGACAAACTGGAGTGAAAAAAACCGCATTGGCATCAGGCTGAATTTGCCTACAACCGACCCGAAACTCACCATGGACAATAATGCCCACATCTACAGGATCGTTCAGGAGGCACTGAACAACGTCGCCCGTCACGCGGGCGCTGCAACCGTTGAAGTCACGGCCAGTCATAACGGCAAGGACTATCGGTTGTCGGTCTGCGACGATGGCCGGGGTTTGGGTGCCAAGGATGCGCCCGGCCTGGGCGTTCGGTCCATGAGGGAGCGGGCGGCTTTTCTGGGGGCGACTCTCGGATTGCTCAATCGGGCCGAGGCTGGCTGCTGCATCGAGCTTAAGATGCCTTTGAGCCGCCCGACGCAACCGGACCCCGGCTCCTTGGCCGGGTAACGACCAGAGCAAGCATTGGCTACAACAGGCCGGCGCGTTATGCTCCACGACTTACCGAAAAACAGCAGCGCCGGGAGATAGCATGGGCAGTGACTTACCAACGGGTCTGCAGGTTATTCATGCCAACAGACTGGAAGACCTGCGGGCACTGACGGTTGAGGTTATCCGGAATTTGCCTCTGGCCCCGCTCGACAACGAAGTCTTTCTGGTGCATTCCAACGGCATCGCGCAATGGCTGAAACTGGCCCTGGCGCGGGACGAGGACGACCCGGACCTGGCCGGGCTGGGCATTGCCGCCGGCATGACTTTTTCCCTGCCATCGCGCTTTCTCTGGCAGGCTTACCGCGCAACGCTGGGTGAGGCCGCCGTCGCCAAAGAATCCCCCTACGACAAGGACCGCCTGACCTGGCGCCTGCTTCGGCTACTACCGGAAGTTCATCATGAGCCGGTGTTCGCGCCGCTGTCGCGTTTCCTCAAAGGCGAGGAGCCGGACCGCCGCCTGTTCCAGCTCGCGGAGCGGATTGCTGATCTGTTTGATCAGTATCAGGTGTATCGCGCGGACTGGCTCGAGGCCTGGTTGCAGCGCCGCGACAGCATCTCTATCCGAGGTACGGTGACGCCGCTGCCGGCGGACCAGCTCTGGCAGCCCGAACTCTGGCGTCGCCTGGAGCAAGACATTGGCCAGGCCCGGGAAAACGCCAGCCGTGCCGCCGTGCACACCCGTTTTATGGCTGCAACTGACGGTCTGTCACCAGAGACTCGCCCTGATGGCGTACCAGAGAGGATTATCGTGTTCGGCGTGTCGTCTTTGCCACAACAGACATTGGAGGTGCTGAGCCGGCTGGGACAATGCGCCCAGGTGCTGTTATGCGTTCACAACCCCTGCCGTTTTTATTGGGCGGATATCGTCGAGGACCGGGAGCTGCTGCGGGCGGTAAACCGACGCGGGCAGGTTCGCGAGGGCATGCCCGCGACCCTCGATGACAACAACCTGCACCTTCACGCCCAACCGCTGCTGGCGGCCTGGGGGAAACAGGGCCGCGACTACATCCGCCTTCTGGATGAGTATGACGACCAGGCCACTTACGCTCACTGGTTTGACCGCATTGACGTGTTTGAGCCGCCTGTCCCTGAGCAGGGCGAGCCGACTCTGTTGCAATCGCTTCAGGACGACATCCTGAACCTGCGGCCCGTGCTTGAAGCCCGGGTCGAGCAAGGCGAGCCTGTCATCAGGGATGATTCCGTTGCCTTTCACAGCGCCCACAGCCCTCAGCGGGAGGTGGAAATTCTGCACGACCAACTTCTCGCCGCCTTCAGTAACGACCACTCGCTCAAGCCCCAGGATGTCATCGTCATGGTGCCGGATATCAACGCTTACGCGCCCCAGATCCAGGCTGTGTTCGGTCAGTTGGCCACTGATGACGACCGCTTCATTCCATTCACCATCTCTGATCAGGGCCAGCGCCACCAGGTGCCCGTGCTGGTGGCGCTGGAGAAGCTGCTGACGCTGCCCGAATCCCGGCTTGCCGTCAGTGATGTGCTTGATTTGCTGGAGGTGCCGGCACTGCGCCAGCGGTTCGGTCTCACCGAGGAAGACTTACCCCAATTGCATGAGTGGATCCAGGGCGCCAACGTGCGCTGGGGGCTCAGTGCCGGCCAGCGCGAGGCACTGGATTTGCCGGCAGGTATGGCCCAGAACACCTGGCATTTCGGTCTTAAGCGAATGTTACTGGGTTACGTGATGGGGGACGGTGGTGCCTGGCAGGGCATTGAGCCCTACGATGAAGTGGGTGGCCTCGAAAGCCGTCTGGCAGGACAGCTCCATGACCTGATCCGGATGCTTGAGCGTCACTGGCAGCGGTTATCGGAGCGTCACACCCCCGGAGACTGGGTCGAGACACTGAATCGCCTCCGTGAAGACTTTTTTACCGACCTGGACGCCCAGGGCAGCCTGATCTTCAGTCGTCTCGAGACCGTCGTCGCGGAATGGCTCGAAGCCTGCCTGGGTGGGGGGCTGGAAACCACGGAATTGCCTTTGTCCGTGGTTCGGGACGTATGGCTTGATGGTCTGGATCAGGGTGGCTTGAGCCAGCGTTTTCTGGCCGGCAAGGTCAACTTCGCCACTTTGATGCCCATGCGGGCCATTCCCTTCCAGCATATTTGCCTGCTTGGCATGAACGATGGCGATTACCCCCGCAGCCAGCCGCCCATGGATTTCGACCTGATGGCCCGGGACTATCGTCCGGGTGACCGGTCCCGACGTGAGGACGATCGTTATCTGTTTCTTGAAGCCTTGCTTTCAGCGCGAAAAAAGCTTTATATCAGCTGGATAGGGCGAAGTATTAATGACAATTCTGAGAGGCCGCCTTCGGTACTGGTTGCGCAACTTCAGGACCACCTGAATCTGATCCGGCCCAGTGCCAACGCACATGGGGATGAAACCCCGCCCGCGCCCCTGGCCAAGAGGCTAACCCTGGAACATCCTCTGCAACCGTTCAGCCCGGCCTACTTTCAGCCTGTCGCGGCGGGGGGTGATGCCCGACTGTTTACCTATGGCCGGGAATGGCGCGAAGCGCATGAGGCTTCCGTGTCTCCTTTTGACAACTCACTCGCGGATCTTCCCGACGATTTTCTGGCAGAGCCCGTAACTCTGGCGGCGCTGGCGCGCTTTCTGCGCTACCCCACCGATTGTTTTTTCCGCGACCGTCTCGGGGTGCATTTCGATGATTTCAGTATTGCGGCGGAAGACGAGGAACCCTTTGTTCTGGATGGTCTGAGCCATTGGGGGCTCAGCGACGAGTTGATTCGGGAAGTCGTGGCCCGGCCGGATGCCACAACACCGCTACAACAGCGCCTAGAGGAGCGTATTGCCCGTCAGGCAGGGCGCGGTGATCTGGCTCAGGGAGGGCCGGGTGTGCTTCAGCAGCGTGGGTTGACGAAGGGTCTGGCCGAACTGTCGGACAACTACCACAGTCTGCTTGGCCGATACCCGGAGTTGCTCGATCTTCAGAAAATCGCTCTTGAAGTGAAATCCGGCAACCGGATGTTGCTGCTGGAGGACTGGCTGGGGAACATTCGAACAGGCGAGGGGGGTTCCATGGCCCAGGTCCTGCTCTCAAGCAGCGGCCTTACGACAAACAAGAATACGTATAAATGGCCACATCTCCTGCGGCCCTGGGTCCAGCACCTCGCCGCCAATGCCTTGGGATTGGGTGATGTGACCAGTTTTCTGGTGAGCAAGGCGGGGGATGTGACGTTCAGCCCATTGCCAACGGACCAGGCGACTGATCGCCTCAAAGACATTATGTCGGCCTGGCTTGCGGGCCTTCAGGCACCGCTGCCGCTGGCGGCCAGGACCGGCTTTGCCTGGCTTGAACGTTCCGCGAATAACCAGTGGGACAAGGCTGAAGCCAGTGCCCGTCCGGTGTTCGAGGGCAGCTACCAGTCGAGCGGTGAAGCGTCGGAAGTGCCTTCCCTGGGCCGGGCCTTTGCCGACTTTGACGCTCTGCTGGCCGATGGCCAATTTACTGGCTGGCTGGAGACGCTGTATCTGCCGCTCTGGTGGAACGTCAAACAGGAGGGCGGCGCATGAGCAATAACCAGAACCGCTCGCCGGGCCAGCGCCTTGAGCCGCTGGCTTTGCCGCTGCACGGCAGCCGTCTGATCGAGGCCAGTGCCGGTACCGGCAAGACGTTCACCATCGCCTTGCTATACGTACGGCTGATTCTGGGTCATGGCGAAATGGCGGCAACCGGCCGCGCCCTGACGCCACGGGACATCCTGGTGGTGACCTTTACTGAAGCCGCCACCAAGGAGCTCCGTGACAGGATTCGCCGGCGCCTCACCGAAGCCGCCGAGATGTTTCACGCGGATCCTGACAGCGTGCCCTCACGTCCCGAGGGCAGGGATCCGCTCCAGGATTTGCGCGCCAGTTACCGCACCGAGCAATGGCCCGGTTGCGCCCGCCTGTTGCAGTTGGCGGCTGAATCCATGGACGAGGCGGCGGTTCACACCATCCACGGTTGGTGTAACCGCATGCTGAAGGAGCACGCGTTCGACAGCGGCGGGTTGTTCAACCAGAACCTGGAAACCGATCAAAGCGAACTCTTCGGCCAGGTGATACGGGATTACTGGCGCACCTTCGTCAACGAACTGGACGCTGATTCGGCCGAGGCCTACCTGGCGGAGGTACCTTCACCGGAAGCATTGCAAAAACAGGTCCGGGGTCTGCTGGGGTTTTTGAGCCAGTTGCCCGAGGCTGAGGCCTCACCCCGGGAGTTGCTGGCCGAGCAGGTCGCCGAGCGGCGGCGGGTCTTCGATTCAGCCAGGGCCGGGTTGCCCGATCAAATCGACGATTTTCTGGCTGTCTATCAGGCCGCCCGCAAGGCCAAGCAGGTCAACGGCACCAAGATGCGACAGGACCGGGTTCAAGACTGGATGGACAAACTGCTGACCTGGTCAGAGGGCCGGGACATGGCAGCCCCATCGCTGACCGACGCGGCCTGGGCGCGGTTGTCTCCCCATGGGCTGGAGGAAGCCTGGAAGGGTGGCGCGGCGCCGGCTAATCATCCTCTGATTCGAATCGTGGTTGGCCTGGAAAGACAGCGGGCACTGTCCGCGCCGCCCGAGTTATTCTGGCTGCACTCGGCGCACTGGGCTTCGGTGCGCCTGGAACGTGAAAAACAGCGTCGCGGTGAGTTGGGTTTTGACGATCTCCTGAGCCGCCTTGATGAAGCGCTGCGTAGCGATGACGGCGAACGTTTGTCAAACACTATCCGGCAACAGTTTCCGGTTGCCATGATCGACGAATTCCAGGACACGGACCCGGTCCAGTACCGGATTTTCGACCGGGTTTACCGGATCGCGGAAAATCGCCCGGAGCAAGGCTTTTTCATGATCGGTGATCCCAAACAGGCCATTTACAAGTTTCGGGGCGCGGACATACACACCTACCTTTCGGCTCGCGCTGCCACTCAGGGGCGGCATGTCACCCTGCCAAAGAATTTCCGTTCTGCCCAGGGCCAGGTGAAGGCCAGTAACCGGGTCTTCGAGTACGCTGAGACCGCCCGCAGTCGCGGCGCTTTCCTGTTCAGAAACGGCCCGGATGCGGCGGCCAACCCGCTACCGTTTGTCGGCGTTGACGCTCATGGCCGGTCGGAAACCTTCCAGGTTGAGGACGCGGTGCCGGCGGCCATGACGTTCTGGACTCATAATAACGACGACAATAAAGGCGACATTGTTCAGGCGACTGCCGAGGCCTGCGCCAGCGAAGTGGTGCGACTGCTGAATCTGGGGGTCCGGGGAAAAGCCGGTTTTGTCGAGATGGTGAATGACCGCCAATATATGCGGCCGTTGCGTTCGGCGGATATCGCGATACTGGTCAACAAGGGCGCTGAAGCCATCATGATTCGTTCAGCCTTGAGCGCCCGGGGCGTGAAGAGCGTTTACCTGTCGGACCGTGCGTCGGTGCTGGATACACCCCAGGCGACCGATGTCCTGCGCTGGCTTCAGGCCTGTGCCGAGCCCGAGCGGGACCGGCTCGTCAGGGCGGCGCTGGCCACCGCGACTCTGGATCTGGGCTGGCAACGCCTCGATCATCTGCGCCGTAACGAACTGGCCTGGGAAGACCAGATTGAGGATTTCCGCAAGCTGCGGCAGGTGTGGCGGGAACAGGGCGTTCTGGCCATGATCCGGCGGATCCTCAGTCAGTTTCAGGTGCCCGCCCGGTTGTTACAGGCCGACAGCGGCGAGCGGGCCCTGACCGATGTATTGCACATCGCCGAACTTCTGCAGCAGGCAAGCCAGCAAGTCGACGGTGAACAGGCTCTCATCCGCTATCTGGGCGACATGATCGCCGAGGCGAGCCAGCAGGCAGCAGCTCTGCAGGTGCGCCTTGAAAGTGATGCCGACCTGGTGCAGGTGGTAACGGTGCACAAGTCCAAGGGCCTGGAATACCCCCTGGTTTTCCTGCCATTCGCCACCAGTTGCCGGCCCACCGCCAGAAAAGACAGCCCGCTCACCTGGCACAACGAACAGGGTGATCTGGAGCTCACGTTCAGCGCCGATGACGACAGCCTGAATAAAGCCGATCAGGAGCGCCTGGGAGAAGACATCCGCAAGCTCTACGTGGCCCTGACGCGCGCCCGCTACGCCACCTGGGTCGGGGCGCCCGACATCAAGGGCGAAGAGCGGCGCAGCGCCCTGGGGTACCTGGCGGGCCTTGACGATGCCTCGACCCTGGCCGATTGTCTTGGCCAGATGGTGGCGGATCAGCCCTTCATGTCCGTGTCAGCCATGCCAGCGGCCGCCAGTGACCGTTATCAACCGCCCAGGCCGCCGGCGATGGTAGCCGCTTTGCGCCCGGCCCGGCCCGAGCGGGCGCCCTGGTGGATCGCGAGCTATTCAGCCATTCGTTATCACGCGGCTGAAACCGTACTGGATTATCCGGGGCAAGCCCTGGTGCCGGGCGCCTCGGCGAGCGCCGAGCCCGAGACGGCAGCGGCGGAGCGCCAGCGCGAAGAGGCCGATAAGCCGGCGACAGCGAAAAGCCGACCGCTACAAAAGCCGGCGCCGGAAGAACGTCGCATTCACGGGTTTTATCGTGGTGCCGAGCCGGGCACGTTTCTTCATGGGCTCCTGGAGTGGTGCGCGGAACCGGGCTTCGGACATCTGCCGGAACGGCTGTCTGCGCTCAAACTCATGCTGTCCCAGCGTTGCGGCGTTCGGGGTTGGCAACCCTGGGCCGAACCGCTTGCAAACTGGCTGAACGATTTGATTGAAACGCCGCTGCCGCTGCCACGGCAGCCCGACCTGAGCGAGCCATTCGTGCCCCTGGGCGCGTTGACCCGGACGGTGCCCGAAATGGAGTTCTGGTTTGCCAGCCAGCATGTCGACACTCGGGCCCTGGACCGCATTGTTTGCGCCCACACGTTGCTGGATGCCGGGCCGGACACCAAGGCCAGCCGGCCGGAAGTGGATCACATGCAGCTCAACGGTATGCTTAAAGGATTTATCGATCTGGTTTTCGAGCATGAAGGCCGTTATTACGTGGCGGATTACAAGTCCAATTATCTCGGGCCTGACGACAGCAGCTACACCGCCGAGGCCATGGCGCTGGTTGTGGCGGAAAAACGTTACGACCTCCAATACGCCTTGTACCTGCTGGCGCTGCATCGCCTCCTGAGGGCACGTCTGCCGGAATATGATTACGACACCCACATTGGCGGAGCGGTTTATCTGTTTCTCCGGGGTAACGGCGCCCCGGGTGCCGGCGTACACCAGGATCGCCCTGACCGGGCCATGATCGACGCGCTGGACGCGCTGTTTCGCGGTGGCAAACCTGCCGCCTCCAGAACCGGGCAAACGGAGACCGGGTTATGAACAGAACTCCGGAACAGATTGAGCTTGGCTTCGACAGCGCCGACGGCGAGCAGGAGAAAACGGCTTTTAATGACGTGCTCGGCGATACCCACCAGCTTTTTGACCTGCTGGAGCGTTGGACGGAATTGGGTTGGCTGCGCTCACTGGACCTGGCTCTGGTGCGTTTTCTCGATGAAGAAACCCGGGCCGCCGAACAACCGGCGCTTCCGTTGTTGCTGCTGGGTATCGCTCTGGCTTCCCACCAGTTGGGCCGGGGCCATGTTTGCCTTGATCTCAACGCCATGGTTGGGGAGGGCTTCAACGATGCCCTGTCGTTGCCGCCGGAAGACGAAACCGCCCCTGATAACAGCCTGCTGCCGTCCGATATTCTGAAGAACACCCACCTGGATGACTGGGGCGAGGCTTTGTCCCATCCATTGCTGGTAAGCGACGGCACGGACAAGATGGGTCAGCAAGTGTCGGACACACCGTTGGTCAAAGACGGCTTGCGGCTTTACCTGCGCCGATACTGGCATTATGAGCAGTCGATTTTCCAGCAGTTGGGCCTGCGTCTGAACCGTCCGCAGGCCATGGGTGATTCGACAACTCCGGCGGCTCTCGCTTTAAAACAGGCGCTCGCAGCCTTATTCCCCGGCTGTGATCCGTCCGGCAATACTGACTGGCAAAGAGTCGCCTGTGCCAACGCCGCGCGCCATTCGTTCAGCGTCATTACCGGTGGCCCCGGTACCGGTAAAACCACCACGGTTGTGCGTTTGCTGGCAGCGCTGCAAAGCGTGGCGCTGAGTTCCGGTGATTCGAAACGGCCCTTGCGGATTCGCCTGGGCGCCCCTACCGGCAAGGCCGCCGCCCGCCTCAATGAGTCCATTGCCCGGGAAGTTCAAAAGCTTGACCTGGCCGGCCTGGGCGATGCCGAGCAAATCCGCGAGGCCATCCCCACCGAGGTCACCACCTTGCATCGATTGCTGGGCAGCGTGCCAGGCTCCCGGCGTTTTCGTCACAATGCCAATAACCCATTGGTATTGGATACCCTGGTGATCGACGAAGCCTCAATGGTGGATATTGAAATGATGGCGACCCTGCTGGCCGCCCTGCCTGCCAATGCCCGGCTGGTATTGTTGGGTGACAAGGACCAGCTGGCGTCGGTGGACGCGGGTGCCGTGCTGGGCGAACTGTGCCAGCGCGCTTCTGATGGTTATTACAGTGAAAACACCTGCCACTGGCTCGAAGCGGTGACCGGAGACCGGATTGATCCGGCCCTGGTGCGTCCTGACCCTCAGCCTCTCGATCAGGCCATCACCCTGTTGCGGAAAAGCTATCGGTTTGACCGGGACAGCGGTATTGGACGACTTGCCCATGCGGTCAATAACGGGGCTGGAAGCGGTGAGGTCCGATCTTTGTTTTGCCAGGGTTATGCCGACATTGCGCGCCTCAGTCTGACTCGCGCGGAACGAGACAGACTGATCAGCCAGCACTGCGTTCGAGGCGGCGCGGCGCATTTCCCCGATCATGGCAGGGGTCGGTTCAGCGCTGGTGAGCCGGTGGCGCCGCCCGTAGGCTTCGGGGCTTACCTGGATCGAATGGCATCACGCCGCCCTGAACCAAGCGCAGCTCTGGCGGAGTTCGATCGCTGGGCCGACGACCTGCTCAAGGCCTATGGCAGCTTCCAGTTGTTAACGGCCTTGCGGCGCGGCGCCCTGGGCGTGGAGGGGTTGAATCAAACCGTTGCCACAGCCCTGCATCGTGCCGGCCTGATAAGGGCGACGGAAGGCTGGTATCCGGGACGCCCTGTGCTGATTACCCGCAATGATTATAGCCTGGGCCTGATGAACGGCGATGTCGGGCTGACGCTGGAACTGCCGGCCCGGCATTGGGTCGATGGGGTTGAGGTAGTCGAGCCGGAGCGGCTGGTGCAGCGCGTGGCCTTTGCCGCCGGCGACGGTTCGGGTGCCGTGCGATGGGTGTTGCCAAGCCGATTGCAATCGGTTGAAACGGTTTACGCCATGACCGTGCACAAGTCCCAGGGCTCGGAATTCAACCATGCCTGTCTGGTGTTGCCCGACAGACTCAATCCGGTGTTGACGCGGGAGCTGATCTACACCGGTATTACCCGCGCGCGCCATTGGTTCAGCCTGCTTACGCCGGAGGAAGGCCTATTCGAGGAGGCCATCAGCAGGAGGGTCGTGCGCACATCGGGCCTGGGTCGGGCTATGGGCGTTTCGGGCAACCGCTGATTTGCCGGGTCGGGTCAGCTGCCGCTGTTCTTCAGGCGGTCGCGAAGCTGCTGCAGTCGTTCTCGTATCTCTTCCTGCCTTGCCTGTGACGGCTGAGCGGACTGGCTCGACTCGGGTCGGATTGAGCGCGAAGGGCTGCTCACAGCCTGGCGCGCCGACTCGCTGTTATCAGCGACTTGCAAGCCGCCGGAATCCTTCAGCTCCGGGAAATAGAGGTTTTCAAGCTTGCCGCCCCTTTCAATGATGATACGCTGGCGGTGCACCGAGTGCAGGCTCGCATCACCGGGGAGTTGATCACCGACCACATAAGCTTCGGTCCGGTTTTTGGAATCTTCAACCAGGGCACTGGCGGGATGATCGCCGTCGGCAGCCATGACCCCGCGCAGAAACAGCCGCAGGTTGGTGTCGGGCAGGTTCTCGGTGCTCTCGGCGATCGGCGTCGATTGCTTGTCGTGGTCGCCGAACAGGTTAATGCCGGCCAGCGTGATGTCAGGGGCCGGGGTCAGGTCCGGGCCGGCGTTGTCGGACGGGCTGTTCCCGCTGACGGCTGTGTTCAAACGCTCCGTTTGCCAGATTTCATAGCCCTGCCAGCCAAGGCTGGATAGCATGGCAAGCGTTAAAACAGCAATGGCCAACAGAGGCAGCCTGGTCAAACTCAAAGACATTGTTTTCCTTACTGATCGGGCCAGGTTGTGGATATCAGATTCTTGCAATATACCAGTTTTATCTCAAGGCGGATTTGTTGGCTCTTTGTCAGGGACGCTGATCTTACGCCTTGTTGATCCTTGCCATTAATTAATTCCCTGAAAGGGTAGACCTGTACGCCTTTTTTACGTTCCTGTGTTAGCCTCTCGCAAACGGGACCGCGCAGGTCAGGACATAACGAGGAATACATTAATACATTGAACACTGAAGCCGAACTCCAGCCCAAAACTGCCCCGGTCGGGCGCTTGCCGTTTACCTTTGCCAAGCGTAACGGCGTCATCCTTACCCGGGATGGCGACGGCCAGCCAGTGGTGCTGGTTCGTCCCGGTGCGCCTCATTCCGCACTGGCAGAGGCTAACCGTGTCAGCGGAGGCCTTGCTCGCTTCGAGCCGATCGAGTCCTCCGCCTTTGATGAAGCACTGAATAGCGCATACCAGAATGATTCGGCAGAAGCCATGCAAATGGTTGAGGGCATCGGCGATGACATGGACCTGGCCTCCCTTGCCGATTCGGTGCCGGAAACCGAGGACCTGCTGGAGCAGGAAGACGATGCGCCGATCATTCGTCTGATCAACGCCATTCTCACCGAGGCGGTGAAAACCAGCGCTTCGGACGTTCACATTGAAACTTACGAAAAACGCCTGGTGGTGCGATTCCGGGTGGACGGCATTCTGCGTGAAGTGGTTCAGCCCAAGCGCGCGCTGGCGCCATTGCTGGTGTCCAGGATCAAGGTAATGGCCAGACTGGATATCGCCGAAAAACGGGTGCCGCAGGATGGCCGTATTTCATTGCGGGTTGCCGGACGCGAGGTGGACATCCGGGTGTCGACCCTGCCTTCGTCCGGCGGCGAACGGATCGTGTTGCGTTTGCTGGACAAACAGGCCGGTACTATACGGCTGGAATCCCTGGGCATGGGCCAGCGAGATCTCGGGGTTTTGCGAAAACTGATTTCCCGGCCTTACGGCATCCTGCTGGTGACCGGCCCAACCGGCTCCGGTAAATCCACCACGCTCTATGCCTCCTTGCAGGAGATCAACGACCGTACCCGTAACATACTGACGGTTGAGGACCCGATTGAATATAACTTGCCGGGCATCGGGCAGACCCAGGTCAATCCGAAAGTGGAAATGACTTTCGCGCGGGGCCTGAGGGCTATTCTACGCCAGGACCCGGACGTGGTGATGATTGGCGAAATACGTGACCTGGATACGGCGGAAATTTCAGTCCAGGCCAGTCTGACCGGCCACCTGGTGCTTTCGACGCTTCACACCAATACAGCGGTGGGCGCCATTACCCGCCTGATGGACATGGGTATCGAACCCTTCCTGATTTCATCGAGCCTGGTGGGCATTGTCGCCCAGCGCCTGGTGCGTGTGCTGTGTGAAGACTGCAAGAGGCCTTATGTTGCCGACGAGGAGCAGTGCGAATTCCTGCAGCAGAACCCGGCAGAACCACCCACGATATATCGCACCGGTGGCTGTGACAGCTGCAATCAGATGGGTTATCGGGGCCGTGTCGGTATATACGAGGTTGTGCAGATCAACGACGAACTGAGTGCGTTGATTCATAAGCGCGCCGGCGAAATGGAGCTGGAGCACGAGGCCAGGGCCCACGGCCCCAGCATTCATTCCGATGGCGTTGCCAAGATTTTAAACGGTGTCACCACGATGGAAGAGGTTCTCAGAGTGACCCACCGGAGTTAATCCATGCCCGCATTTGATTACAAGGCCCTGGATCAGCGCGGCAAGCAGAAGGGCGGCGTTCTGGAGGCTGACAGCGCCCGCGCCGTCCGGCAGCAGTTGCGGGAGCGGGGTCTGGCGCCGTTGGAAGTCCAGCCGGCCGTGGAGAAACGCTCCAAAGCCAGCCCTATGAGGGGGCGGGGCAGTCTGACACCGGCTGATCTTGCCCTGGTAACCCGGCAGCTGGCGACCCTGATCCAATCCGGCATTCCGATTGAACAGGCCCTGTCAGCGGCGGCCCAGCAATCAGAAAAGCCTCGCATAAAAGGTATGATGATCGCTATCCGGGCCAAGGTCATGGAAGGCTATACCCTGGCCGACAGCCTGGCCGAGTTCCCCAGGGCCTTTCCGCGCCTGTATTGCTCGACTGTGGCTGCCGGCGAGCATGCCGGGCATCTGGACCTGGTGCTCAACCGGCTGGCGGATTACACCGAGAACCGTCAGGAAGCGCGGCAGAAGATCCAGCTGGCCGCGATTTACCCGATCATTCTGAGCTTTGTGGCTCTGGCCATCGTGGTGTTTCTGCTGACTTACGTTGTGCCTGATATCATCGACGTTTTCCTCAAGCAGGGGCAGGAATTGCCCACGCTGACCAAAGCCATGCTGGCGGTGTCGGAATTTTTGGCCGCTTACGGTGTCTACCTGCTAGTGGCGAGTGTTGCTGCCCTGGCTTTGTTCCGGGTCGCCTTGCGAAAACCCGCAAATCGATTGCGCTTTCACCGTGGGCTGCTGAATCTGCCATTGGTTTCAGGCATGGTTCGGGGCGTCAGCACAGCCCGTTACGCCAGTACGCTCAGTATCCTGACCACCAGTGGCGTGCCGCTGGTGGACGCCATGCGGATTGCCGGCGAAGTTCTGTCTAATGACTACCTCAGGCAGGAATTGCGAGGCGCCGCGCAGAAAGTGAGTGAGGGCGGCAGTCTCCACCGGTCTTTGGACCAGACCGGTTACTTTCCGCCCATGATGCTGCACATGATCGCCAGCGGCGAAACCAGTGGCGAGTTGGACAGCATGCTTGAGCGTACCGCCCGAATGCAGGAGAACACGCTCCAGGCCAAGATCGCCGCCATCGTAGGGTTGTTCGAACCCATGATGTTACTGGTGATGGGGGTCGTGGTGCTGATTATTGTTCTGGCCATCATGTTGCCCATACTCAATATGAGCAATCTGGTCGGTTAGAGAAAACGCCAGGGCGCGATCCGAGCGCTGCTGGCCGAGATGTAAACAAGCGACAAATCAAGAGAGTCATGATAATGCGACAGGCGACACACCAGCGTGGTTTCACGCTGATTGAGATTATGGTGGTTATGGTCATTCTGGGGCTTCTCGTTGCAATCGTGGGTCCCAATATCATGGGCCGCAGCGACCAGGCCAAAGTGACTGTAGCCAAAACTCAAATGAGTAACATCGCCAACGCCCTGGACCTGTACCGCCTGGATAACAGCCACTATCCTTCGACACAGCAGGGCCTTGAAGCACTGGTCGAAAAGCCCAACGGAAATCCGGAACCGCGTAACTGGAACGCCAGTGGTTATATGAAAAACGTACCTCAGGACCCCTGGAACAACGAGTACCAATACATCAGCCCCGGCTCCGAGCGGCCTTATGATCTTTACAGTTATGGCTCGGATGGTCGTCAGGGCGGCGAGGGCGACGCTGCTGACATCAGTGTCTGGGACGTTGAGGACTAGCTTTAAATGGAATTACGCCGTGCATCCGGCTTCACACTGATCGAGATTCTGGTGGTTTTGGTCATCGTTGGCCTGCTGGCTTCGCTGGCTGTCGTGAATTTGAGTGGCGGCGCGCGCCAGCAGGAAGTCCAAAATGTTGTCCGGGACCTGTATTTACTGATGCAGACCGCGTCGGAACAGGCCATTTTCAACAACCAGGAGATCGGCCTGGTGTTTGAAGAAACAAGCTATCGTTTTGTGGTGTTCGACGACGCCGAGCGGGCCTGGCAACTTCAGCCGGACCGACTCTTCCGTCCCCGATCCCTGCCTGAATGGCTGGTGGTGGCCTCGATTATCGACAACGACATGCCAAGGCTGACGGACAAGGATGAGGATGAAATCCAGCCTGATATCGTGTTTTTCTCCAGTGGCGAAGTCACCCCTTTCGAGCTTGGTTTCAGTACCTCGGACAGGATTCCGGCGGTTCACGTGATCGAGTCGGAAGGCTTTAACGGTATTCACTGGCAGAATCCGTCGAACGGGCCTGACAAGGCCGTGTTATGAAGCGGCATCCGCGCGGGTTTACGCTGATCGAAGTGCTGGTCGCCTTGCTTGTTTTCGGGCTTATCGCCAGTGCCGCGGCGCAAGTGGGCAGCCAATATATCGGCAGCTACGAGCGCATAAGAGATAAAACGCTCGCGCTCTGGATCGCTGAAAACCGACTGGCCGAACTGCGCTTGCAGGAAGGCTTTCCCGGGATTGCCAAGGATTCGGAAGAGCTGGACTTTGGTCCCTACCGCTGGCAGGTCGCCACCGAAGTCAGCGCCACCGAAGAAGTCAGCATCCGCCGGGTAGACATCAATGTGATGCGTTTTGTGAGTGGCCAGCCTGAAGCACAGTCAGTGCACAGCTTGTCGGGCTTTATCGGTGAACAGGGATGAGCCGGAACCACCAAACGGGCTTCACCCTGATGGAGGTTCTGATTGCGGTGACCATCACGGCCGTTATCGGCCTGGGTGTCTGGCAGGTCGTTTCCGGAGTGGTGTTGTCACGGGACCGCGTGGATGAAGTGGCGGACGAGTTCGAGGCACTGCAGCGCGCGTTTCTGGTGCTGCAAAGAGATATCAACCAGATCGTAAACCGCCCGATTCGCAACATTTACGGTGATTTCGAGCCTGCCCTGAGTTCCCGCAGTGATGCTTTCAATCTCAGCCTTACCCGCCAGGGTTGGCGTAATCCGCTCGGACACAAGCGCAGCGAATTGCAGCGCAGTGCCTACGAGTTTACCGGAGAAGAGCTGCGGCGACGTTATTGGGTTTCGGTCGATCGCGGCCAGGAAGAAACTAGCCGGGACCAGCTTTTACTGGACCAGGTCACCGCTTTTAACGTTCGTTTTCTGGATGAGGACCGCAACTGGGTCGAAAACTGGCCTCCGGATGACACCGGCGAGGCTGCGACCGGGACCAATTCACGGCCCCAGCAGCCCTTGCCCCTGGGTATAGAGCTGACCTTGTCGCACCGTCGGTTCGGCGATCTTAGCCGGGTATTTTCGTTACCGGATTATGATCACCAAAGTGCCCAGGGCCAACTAGTCCAGGCGGGCCAGGCCTCAGACCCGGCGGAGCCCGACGATTCGGACAGGCTGGACGAGGAGGGCGCGGCTCAATGACGCCTTCAAAAACCTGCTCCCGGCAAAACGGCGCAGCCTTGATCATGGTCTTGCTGGCGATGGCGTTGGTCGTAATGCTGGCGGCCGGCATGACCAAACACCAGAGCATCCGCGTTTTCAAGGCCGGGCATTTTCTGGCGCAAAGCCAGGGTTACAACATCGCCCTGGGCGCGGAGGCTTTTGCAAGGCAGACGCTCTTCCAGGATTACGAGGAGGACAAAAAAGACAACAGCTTTATCGACAGCCCGGACGAACCCTGGGCAAGGTACTCTGCAATACTGCCCCTGGACGATGGCGTGGTGGAGGTGCAAATTGATGATCTTGCTGGTCGAATCAATCTCAATGACCTGGTTATGGCCTCGGGAGAAATTAATCAGAGCGTCCGTGATCGGGTGGTGCGGCTACTGGACGTGCTTGAGATTACCAGCGTTAATGCAGACGCAATGATCGACTGGGTCGACCCCAATGACGAAACCGTTACCGCTTACGGTGCCGAGGATGGCCGTTATCTTATTCAGGATCCACCTTACCGCACCGCGAACCAGCCCTTTGTCAGTGTCACGGAATTGCGTCTTCTCGATGGCATCAATGAGGAGGATTATCAACGACTGATACCTTTTGTCACCGCGCTACCGGTTTCCGGCGGCGGTATCAATGTTAACATGGCCCCCCGGCAGGTAATCCAGGCACTGCATCCTGACCTGACGGCAGCCCAGGCGGAGTCGGTCATTCTCCAGCGCGAAGACGAGCGCTTCGAAGACCTGCAGACATTTCTGGCCCTGCCGGAATTTGCCGGGCTAGGCTTGCAAGCCGAAGGCCTGACCCTGAAAACGCATTTTTTTGAAGTCGCTTCCCGTATTACCTACGATGACCGGGTGGTGAATCTTGTGAGCCTGGTTTATCGCAGCCCGGCAGGTGAATTGGCCACCGTCCAGCGTGATGCCGGCCAGAAAAATCGTATCACCAAAGAGCCTTTTGGTGCGTCGGGCAGTCAAGGCCCTTGAACTCCAGGACCCAGAGATAATGTCATACCGTCTTTACGCCAGACCAGTGGCGCCCATCACAGACCCGGCCGAGCCATTGTTCGACTGGGCATTGCTGGATGCCGTTGGCGAAATACAGGCTCGCGGCGAGAACCATGCCCGGGCGCAGATCGAACAGACGCTGGGGCAGAACGCACTCGATACCGTAAGGCTTATCGGCCTGATTCCCGGAGACGAGGCATTGTTCTGTCATGCCAGCATCCCGGCCAAACAGGAACGTTTCATTCGCCAGGCTTTGCCTTTCGCAGTAGAGGAACAACTGGCCCAGGACATTGAGAGCATGCACCTGGCACTGGGTGGCCGGGAGGCTGAAGGCTTCCGCGTCGCGGCCATCGACCACAGCCATATGGCTTTTTGGTCGGCTCTGTTCGAAGGCTGGGCGCACGTCGAGCTGGAGGCGATATACCCGGATGCCGGATTGCTTCCCTGCCAGGACACAGACTGGGCGATCTGCCTGGATGGCGCCTATGCGCTGTTGGCGAGCGCGCGTGGTGAATGGCTGCGGATGCAGATCGACAATCTCGCCATGTTTTCCCATACCCTGGCCCTGCCGCCAGAGGAAGAAGTCGCCGCCGAGGTCAAGGTGACGGTTTTCGCAGGGGCCGATGATCTGGCAAAAAGCCAAAGTCTGATAGCCACACTGAAAGCACCGGGACGTTTAGCCATCAGGGAAGAAACCCTTGAACTGACCCCGCTGGAGCTACTCGCGCACTCGCACCATCACCACCTGTGCGAGCCGGTCAATCTGTGCCAGGGGTCCTACAACGTAAATCGGGCCGGTAATAGCGCATGGCGGCCCTGGCGCCCTGCTATCGCCATCGCTGGCCTGTGGCTGATTCTTCAGCTCGGCCTGGAAGCCGGGCTGGGAGTTTATCACCAGAATCAGGCTGACAAATTCAATGAGCAGGCCATGGCGAGTTACCGGGCGGCTTTCCCGGAAGACACTCGCACCCATGCCGGTAACCTCAGGCGAGTGTTGAGCGGCGAATTGCGGGTTGCCACTCAAAGCGGCGCGACCACGGATTTTCTCTCGCTGATGAAACAGACCGGCCAGCAATACTCGCAACTGCCGGCAAAAGACACGGTGGAATTTACCAGTATCAACTTCAGCCAGAGCCGGGGGAAACTGGTCGTTGACCTTCGGGCCGATGACTACAGCGCTCTCACCGCCTTGCGGGCCGGTTTGAATGATCGGGGCCTGGATGCCGACATTGGTTCGGTGGTGAATGAAGCATCCGGTGCCCGTGGCCGACTCACCATTTCTGGAGGCTGATATTGTGATACAAAAATTGATGTCGCTCCCCGTGGCGCAAAAGCTGGTGGCTCAATATGACCAGTTGTCGCGACGCGACCAGAAAGCGTTGGGGCTCATGTCGGTTGCGTTGCTGCTGGCCGTGCTTTATTTTGCTGTTTGGCGCCCGGTTACCGGTTTTCACGATGAGGCACTATCAAATCATCAGCAGGCAGAATCTCAGCTTGCCTGGGTGAAGAGCAACGAAGGCAAGCTCCAGCGTCTTGTCGAGAGCCGCGAAAAAACGCAAGCCGGTTCCCGCATCGGCGACAGCAGGGCCTTGATGTCCTCCGTCACCAGCAGCGCCAAAGCCTCCGGCATAGCCTTGCAACGTTTTGAGCCGAGCGGCGATAACGCCATACGTGTCTGGCTGGAAGATGTGCCTTTCAGCCAGCTTGCCGCCTGGCTCGAGGGACTGACCGCCGAACAGGGTATTGTCATTGATCAGGCCGCACTGGACCGGAGTGACAAGCCGGGAAGGGTGTCGGTACGCCTGACGCTCAAGATCCGAAGCTGAGCATGGTCCGTAGGGCTTCATATTGAAATAACCGAACCAGAGTTACTGCCATGACACAAGACAACACCGAAAAACATGACAAAATCGAACCGGTCGTTGTGCGCCTGGACGAGACTGCAATAAGCGAAGCCAAATCCATACTCTTCCAGGCTTATCGTCATGACCCGACTTTCCAGTACCTGTTCAACAGTAAGCGCTCGGGCTACGACCAGCGCGTCCGTGCCACTATTCGCGAATTGACCAATCTTTACCTGGAACTGGATCAGGACGCTGTCGGCATTATGGTGAAAAACACGCTTGTGGGCGCCGCTTTTATCGGCGACCCGGCCTTGCGGCTTGATCTTGCCAATCAGTTCAGCTGGCGGGTCCGAATGGTTCTCACGGCCGGTTTCGCGTCGACTCGCCGTTATCTGGATTACCATAAGCAGATCAGGGCCATGCTACCTGACGCCAGTGCTCATCAGTTACCACTCATGGGTGTGCACCCCAAGTACCAGAATCGCGGACTTGGGCGGCTACTGCTGCAGACAGTGGAACAGCTGTGCGCGGACAGTCCCCGTGGCAGCGGCCTGGTTCTGGATACCGGTAACAGCCGGTACCTCCATTTCTATGAATCCATGGGATTTCGCAGTCTGGGGAAAATTCAGCTCGGCGACCAGGAAGACCACATTTTATTCCGTGAATTGGCACCGGCAACCGACAAAGCCGAGACGTCCTGAGCACGACAGGAGTCCGACCGGAAAACGCCGGGACCTTGCCAGCAATTGAACCCTGTTCCAAGGAGTGTATGTGTCTGATAACTACGATTACGATTTAATTATTATTGGTGCCGGGTCCGGTGGGGTTCGTCTTGCTCGCATGTCGGCGCAGAAAGGTGCACGGGTGGCCGTGGTTGAATCGCGTTATTTGGGCGGCACTTGTGTCAATGTCGGCTGTGTTCCGAAAAAGCTGTTTGTTTATGGCTCCCATGCAGGCGAAGATATAGAAGACGCCAAAGGTTATGGCTGGAACGTGCCGAAGGATCAGGTACGCTTCGATTGGCCAACGCTGGTGGCCAACAAGAACACCGAGATTGACCGACTCAACGGCATTTATCAGCGGATGCTGGAAAATGCCGGCGTGACCATTATCAACGGCACCGCCTCGCTGACCGATGGCAATACCGTGGCGGTGGCCGAGGACAGCTACACAGCCAGACACATTACGATTGCCACGGGCGGCTGGCCGGTGACGCCGGATGTACCGGGTAAAGAGCTTATTCTCAGCTCCAACGAGATGTTTTACCTGCCGCAACTGCCCCGAGAGGCCGTGGTATGGGGTGGCGGCTACATTGCAGTGGAGTTCGCCGGCATTCTGGCGGGCCTGGGGGTTGAAACCACATTGCTTTATCGGGGCGATCTGTTTCTTCGCGGCTTTGACGATGATGTCCGCAAATTTGTTGCCAGCGAGCTGCCCAAGAAGGGCGTGAAGCTCAGATTCGGCGTGACTATCGATTCTGTCAGCGCCGAAGGCCAGGATTATTCGCTTGCCCTGTCTGACGGTACCTACCTGACCACCGGCCTGGTCATGGCCGCGACCGGACGCCGGGCTCTTGTGGATGGCCTTGGGCTGGAAGCGCTGGGGGTGCAATTCAATGCCGCCGGCCATATTGTCGTAGACGAAGCATTTCAGACTGCGGTGCCCTCCATCACAGCTTTGGGTGATGTTATCGGGACCCCTCAGCTTACCCCTGTGGCGCTTGCCCAGGGTATGGTGCTGACACGCCGCCTGTTTGGCGATGGCGAGGGTGTTATGGATTACAACTCCATCCCGACCGCCGTTTTTTGCCAGCCTAACATAGGCACGGTCGGCCTTACCGAAGCCGAGGCAAGGGAATCCCACGGCAAGCTGCGTATCTACCGTTCCGAGTTCAAACCCATGAAGCATACCCTGAGCGGTCGGGATGAGCGCAGCCTGATGAAACTGGTGGTTGAAGACAACACAGACCGGGTTCTGGGCGCCCACATGGTGGGGCCTGATGCCGGCGAAATAGTGCAGGGCCTGGCAGTGGCCTTGAAGGCCGGTGCCACTAAGGCGCAGTTCGACAGCACGCTGGGCGTACACCCGACCTCGGCGGAAGAGTTCGTCACCATGCGCGAACCAGTGGCTGACTGAAAACCGGACAGGGCGCGGTGCTCTTAAAAGAGTCAGGGCGACTGATCGGTATCTTGTTTTCTCGTATAAACCTTTTTTGGTTGGAGTGCGGTAATGACTTGCTGGAATGTTCTGGGCATTGAGCCCACCCGGGATCGTGAAGCCATAGAAAAGGCTTACCTGCAGCAGCGAAAATTTGCCTCCAGTGACGAGAGCGACAAGCTCGCGGAGGCTTATCAAACAGCCCTGAATGAGGCGGGTTTTGTCGTTTCCGAAAATCAGGATACCTCGACCGGTTCCAACTCAGCCCCGGCATTATCCGAGTCACCGGCGAGCGGCAAAGAACTCAGCGCCGAAGAAACACAAATCGCCCGGGATACCGTGATTCAGGTTCGGGCTCTGCTGAACGACGAGCGGCGCAGTCAGAACGTGAATCTCTGGCGGGCCATTCTCGGTGAGCCTCCCGCGGATCAGCCCCATATCCGCAAAGCCATTGGCGAATCCCTGACTCAGGAAGTTCGCCCCATGGCTGAAAACGGCACCTTCCCGGCGGATGTCACCCTGTTTCTGGGTGACTGGTTTGGCTGGGCCGCCGTTTCCGGGCAGGCTCGAGAGATCGCGGAACAAAACGAGGCTAAAGCCGATGACACCCAAAGCCGTGGTAATGAGCCGGCAGACCAGGAAGCGCCCCAGAGCGTCAGTTTCTGGCCCGCCGTTATCGGCTGGGTAGTCGGGCTGGTCATTCTGACCAGTCTGTTCAGTGGCATGGGCGGAGGTTAACTCAAGGAACAAAACCCGATGGGAGGCATTATGGCAGCGGATCAACCTGCAACTTCCTCCAGCTTGTTTTTGTGCGGAGATGTCATGACGGGCCGGGGCATCGACCAGATCCTGCCCGAGGCCGGCGGCCCTCGGCTTTTTGAACCCTACGTCAAGGATGCCAGGAACTATATTGCCCTGGCCGAACGCCGCAATGGCCCCATCGATCGCCCTGTTCGGCCCGACTACATCTGGGGCGATGCCTTGCAGGAACTGAACCAACGCCAGCCCGACCTGCGCTTTATCAACCTGGAAACCAGCATTACAACCAGTGACAGCCCCTGGCCTGACAAATCCATCCATTACCGGATGCACCCCGGCAATATCGATTGCCTGATGGCAGCCCACCCCCATGGTTGCTCGGTGGCCAACAATCATGTCCTTGACTGGGATTACCCCGGCTTGCGCGACACCCTGAGTTTTTTGAACAAGGCCGGCATAAAGCCCGTTGGTGCGGGTGAACGTCTGCCCCAGGCAGCCCGCCCGGCAATATTCGACCTGGGCCGGAAGCGCCGGGTCATCGTCTGCGCCTGCGCTGTCCAAACAAGCGGCGTGCCGGAAAGCTGGGGAGCCACCGCTGATCGTGAGGGCGTGTTCCGACTGCCCGACTTATCCGATGCCTCAGTGGACAGAATTGCGGACATAATCATGCCCCTGAAACGGGCCGGAGACCTGGCAGTGCTATCAATCCATTGGGGCAGCAACTGGGGGTATCACCTGGAAACCGGGCAGGACATGTTTGCTCACCGGGTCATCGACCGCGCAGGTGTCGACCTGGTTCACGGTCACTCGTCCCACCATCCCAGGGGCATGGAGGTATACCGCGAAAAACTCATTCTTTACGGCTGCGGCGATTTCATCAACGATTACGAAGGCATTGGTGGCCACGAGGACTATCGGGGCGATCTGGTCCTCATGTATTTTCCCCGGCTTTGCCATGAGACCGGCAAGCTGCAGTCCCTCGATATGGTGCCCCTGCAAATGCACCGGTTTCAGCTCAGGCATCCCGTCTGGCAAGACCGGGAGTGGTTGGCATCCACACTGGCGAAAATCAACCGGACGCTGGGCACGACCTGCGATCTTGAGCCCGAAGGTTTTCTCAAGCTTGCCTGGTAACCGAGCGCCTGATGTTTTGATCTGACCTGGTGTCAGTCTTTTTAGCTTCGGTAGCCTGCCAGTATGGCCGCCATGTCTTCGCCGAGTTGCGCGACCTGCAATGCTGATGTCTCCCGCTGAGCATAGGACCGCAAACCGATGATCTGGGACTGAAGCAGCCGGGCCAGGCGGGCGCAATCGGTGCCGCGTTTCAGCTCGCCTCGGGCGGCGGCTTGTTCCAGAGCCTCTCGCAAGCGCTCTTCAATGCTATCGAGAATCCGATTTACCTGTCGACCCAGATCCGATTCTCTGTGGCTGATTTCCAGCAGCGTCTTTACGATCAGACAGGCTCGTGACGGGGTTCCCGTGCCGGGCGCAAATGCGAGGGCCAGTTTACGGAGGTAGTCCTCCATGCCGGACATGATGGATTCGTAGTTTTCCAGGTGCGCCGACATTTCATTGCTGTTGCGCTCGGAGTACAGGTCCAGGGCCTCGGAGAAAAGCCCATCCTTGCTGCCGAACGTCGCATAAAGACTGCCTGGTCGCATGTCCAATGCCTGTTCGATCTGTTTCATGGACGAGCCCGAATAGCCCTTTTCCCAGAATAGATTGATGGCGCTGTCCAATGCCGCTTGCCGGTCGTACTGTGCGATTCGTCCCATAATGTTCCGATGAATGCCTGCGAGGGATGAGTTAATTCGTTCTATCTTATCTTGAATGGCCGATCAAAAAAAGATACTGTGGCCTTACTTGAGCAAACATTCAGAAAAGGAGACCTGCATGACAGACTTCAAACTACACGATCAGGCGTCGGCACCGGAGGCGGCCAAGCCTTTGCTGGAAGATTCCGTCAAAACCTTCGGCATGATTCCTTCTTTACACGCCGTCATGGCCGAGGCGCCGGGGGTACTGGAAGGGTACAAAAAGCTTCACGCGCTTGTACTCGACAGCAGCTTCGACAACGATGAGAAAACCGTGGTCTGGCAGACGATTAACGTAGAGCACGCCTGCCATTATTGCGTACCGGCCCACACCGGCATAGCCAAGATGATGGAAGTATCAGACGACATCACTAACGCTCTTCGTGATGAAACGCCGCTGCCAAATGATAAGTTGGAATCCTTGCGCAACTTTACCCTGGCGGTTGTCCGTGACCGGGGAGAAGTGAGCAAAAGTGAGCTGAACGCCTTTTATGAGGCCGGCTACACACACCGTCAGGTGCTGGAAGTAATACTGGTCGTATCTCAGAAAGTCATGAGTAATTACATCAACCACATCGCAAAGACACCGGTTGACGAGCCGTTCAAGAAGTTCGAATGGCACAAAAAGCAGTAATCAGTCATATCCGGGCGGTTACCAGACCACCCGGATCAAACCAGTTTTAGTAATCGAGAGGGTGAAAATCATGGCAAAGACCTATCAGTCCATCGTAATTAACGCGCCAGCGGAAGATGTCTGGTCCAAAGTTCGTAACTTTCATGACATGAGCTGGGCGCCCAATGTCGTCGAGAAAGTGGACGCTGTTGGAGACAAAAAGGGTGATGAGCCCGGCGCCAAACGCATCCTGAATGACGCATTTCATGAAACTCTGATCGACGTTGATGATGAAAACCATGCCATCACCTACAGCATCGATAACGGCCCGTCCCCGGTTTCAAGTGACGATGTCAGTGATTACGTGGGCAGAGTCGTCGTTCGCCCCGTGACCGAGAGCAACGAAGGCACCTTTGTGGAATGGTACTCGACCTGGAACGGTAATGATGCGGCGGCGGAAGAATTTTGTACCGGCATCTATACCGCCTTGCTGGGAGAATTAAAGAAAACACTCGAAGCCTGAGCATTTCTGAATAACTGGCCGGGGCTATTCAGTCAGGGTTGCTCCGGCCCAGTTACCCCTCAGGATCGCGTCCCTCGCCAGGCCGATGCGGGCTGCCTGCATCGCGCTGTTCCTGCTACGGGATTACGACACCCTGACGTTAGGCAAGACCGACAAGCGCTGATCTTTCCGATACAATGCGACCATCGGTCCTTGGTTACGGAGCCAGCGCATGAGCCCCGAAGAAATCAGTAAATTCAAAGTTTTACTGATCGAACTTAAAAACGACCTAATGTCGACGAGTGAGGAACGTGACAGCAAAACTGCCACTGTGAATCTGGATCAGTCCTGCACTGGCAGGCTTTCCCGCATTGATGCCTTACAGGGTCAAGCTATTGCAGTGGCAGGGCAGGCACGGGCCAAACAGAGGCTTCAAATGATCGAGGCGGCCTTTCAGAGAATCGAGGAAGGTGAGTTTGGCGAATGCGTTGAATGCGGAGAAGACATCAACCCAAAACGGCTTGAAGTGAATCCTACAACACTTCATTGCATTGAATGCGCTAGCTGACACTGCGAACAAATCACAGGAGCGGCTCTGGCCCCTGCGGGATTCGGGAAATTAACGAAGTATAACCAGGGGTTTGAGCGCAGTATTCAACATGTTCGTCGTGGTACTGCCCACCAGGAACTGGCGAATGCGGGAATGACCGTAAGCACCCATGACCAGAATGTCGATATCATTCTCTTCCTGGTAGGCGTGCAGTGTCTGCTCCACATCACCGGCTCTGATTGCCAGATGGACATCCACTCCGAGTCCGGACAGCATGCGCTCGGCCTGCTTGAGCTGCTCCCAGCGATCGTTGGTGTCGGCGCCAATCATGACAAGGTGTAACGGCATACCGCTGAACACAGGGCTGCCAGCGAGTAGTTCCACGCCCTTGAATGCCGTGGCACTGCCGTCAAAGGCCAGCATGGCGCTGCGCGGTGCTGAAAACTCGTCCGGCACCAGCATGATCGGGCGATGAACGCTGCGGATGATGGTTTCCACCTGGCCGCCAACGCGCACGTGACCCTTGGAGCTGCTTTCGCCATGAAGCCCCACGACCAACAGGCGGGTTTGATCCTCAAGCGCCACCAGAGACTCTGTCAGACCACCATGGCGCTGACGTTTTATGACATCCGTCACGCCGGCCTCAATGACTCGCTTTTCCGCTTGGTCCAGCATGTGATGGCCGTGTTCCAGTGCCAGCTTGCTGCGTTTGCGGTCGAGTTCGGCCAGTTCCTCCAGCAAGTGCTCCCGAGTGCCAAGACCGATATGGCCGGCCAGGTCGGGTTCCGCCGGATAGCGGTCCTCATCCAGCACGTGCAGCAGCATCATCGGCGTTTCCATATGCTGACTGGCCCAGGCCGCGTAATCGCACACTGCCGGGGTGGCCCCTGAGCCATCGATACACGCTACCACTCGTAACATTTTAACCTCGCTGTCATCGTGTTGGTTGTTCTTGTGTTGATTCCGCTCATCCTGATTTGGTTCCGGGCTCGTCATGTCAGTGGCCCATCAGGTCATCGACGGCGCCCGGCTTATCATGCACGCCAAAACGGTCAACAATCGTCGCGCTGGCCTCGTTGAGCCCAATGACCTCAACGTCGGAGCCTTCTCGCCGGAACTTGAGCACCGCTTTATCCAGGGCGGCAACTGCCGTGATGTCCCAGAAATGCGCCCGGCTCAGATCGATGACGATATTATCCACCGCTTCCTTGAAATCGAAGGCGGCCATGAATTTTTCCGCGGAACTGAAGAAAACCTGGCCAGTCACCCGGTAGGTCCGCTTCGATGCTTTATCCTCATAGTCCGAGGTCACCAGCATAAAGTGCCCGATTTTGTTCGCAAAGAACAGGGCCGCCAGGAGTACGCCGGCAAATACACCGAAGGCCAGGTTGTGCGTCGCCACCACTACAATCACGGTTACCACCATTACAATGTTGGTGGACAACGGGTGTTTTTTAAGGTTGCGCAGCGAGTCCCAGCTAAAGGTACCGATGGCCACCATAATCATAACCGCCACCAGTGCCGCCATGGGAATCTGCACCAGCCAGTTATCCAGCACCAGCACCATCACCAGCAAAAAAACTCCTGCCGTCAGACAAGAGAGCCGAGTCCGGCCGCCGGATTTGATGTTAATAATGGACTGGCCGATCATCGCGCAGCCCGCCATGCCTCCCAACAGGCCTGACCCGATATTGGCGATACCCTGGCCACGACACTCACGGTTGCGATCGCTGGTGGTGTCCGTCAGGTCGTCGACGATGGTGGCTGTCATCATCGACTCCAGCAGACCGACAACGGCCAGAGCGAGAGAATAGGGCAGAATGATCATCAGCGTTTCCAGAGTGAGCGGCACATCCGGCCACAGAAAAATAGGCAGGGTATCCGGCAACTGGCCCATGTCGCCGACGGTCCGGATATCCATATTGACAAACATGGCGAACACCGTCAGAGCGACAATGCAGATCAGCGGAGAGGGCAGCATGCGCCCGATCACCGGAATCAGGGGGAAAAGGTAGATAATGCCCAGGCCGGCTGCGGTCATGGCGTAAACGTGCCATGTAACGCCGGTCAGCTCCGGCAGCTGCGCCATAAAAATGAGTATCGCCAGCGCGTTGACAAAGCCGGTCACGACCGAACGGGAGACAAACCGCATCAGAGCACCAAGCTTGAGGTAGCCGGCAATAATCTGGAGAACGCCGGTGAGCAGTGTCGCCGCAAGGAGATACTCCAGGCCATGTTCCTTGACGAGGGTGACCATCAGAAGCGCCATGGCCCCGGTCGCTGCCGAAATCATGCCTGGCCGGCCGCCCACGAACGCAATCACCACCGCGATGCAGAAGGAGGCGTAAAGCCCTACCTTGGGATCAACCCCCGCAATGATGGAAAAGGCAATGGCTTCCGGTATCAGGGCCAGCGCCACCACAATGCCCGCGAGCAAATCGCCCCGGATGTTTGAAAGCCAGTGGGTTCTGAGAGAGTTCATCATATTGATGTCCAATTAATTTAAAACGTATGAAATGAGGTGGATCAGTCTGACCGGTTCAAGAGGCAGCACTTCACCCTGAATGCCCCGGGGGAGGACAAACAGAAGGGACCGGTTTTGATCGGCAACATAAGGCCCAGAAGGCGGGGGAGACAAAGACTAGGGCGGAGCGATCATCACGAGGGCTTTGGCAAATCCTGAGTTAACTGAAAGTTGGGTCGATTCGGGCTGATTCAGTGGAATCACGCCAAGTAACGGTGACGGAGACTACCAGAATGATTACCGGAAAGTAAGGCCGAGATGCTTGTTTAATAAGAGCCCCGCCTCCACATGTCGAGAGTTGGTAGAACACCTGGAGTGAGGAGTCAGCGTTCAAATCTCGTGCCGGCCCCCTTGCCTCTCTGACAACATTAAAAGCGTCTTTCGAGCATGATGGAGCCGAAATTGTTGTTAGCATCTGTGCCGTCATCCAGCCTGGACTCGGTCACCGTTTTGGTAGAGAGCCACAGGGTTAAATGGGCTCCCCAATTCCGGCTTTGCCAGTGCAGGCCGAAAATAGCCTGTGCCACATCTCGCTCCACATCAATGATATTTTCATCGGTCCAGGTGTTGCTCACGAGCAGGTTGCCCTCGCGGGGCAGGGCCCAGAAAAAATGGGTCACACGAAAGGTTAATGAGCCGTAAAAATGCCGCCCAGGCGAGAGAACGGCGTCGTAGTCAATCCCGCGACCCAGAGGGTCAGGTAGAAAAATGAAGCCTTCAGGGCGATCGCCAAATCGGAATGCGAGGCCGGGCTGAACAAAAGTGAAAAAGTTGCCGATGGCCACATCTCCGGTAATCGTCATGTCGTACCAGTTGTGGTCGATCAGCCTGTGCTTTCTGGTAAAATAGGCATTCAGTAGAGGTTCAAAATCCAGTTGGTTATCCCATCCTTCCGGATCCACGGCATTAAAAATTTCATGTGTAGCTTTTTGTCCTTCTTCCCCCAACGCCGGTTCGCCCACCCAGCCCAACAGCCACTGAACCGCCCAGAAGTCCTTATCATCGAACCCGTAAAACGTGTTTTGCCAGCCCAGCATGCCGATGTATGGGACATCGTCGAGGATGAGATCACCGGCAGAAATATTGTTGGGGGTCTGCACATTTTGGCCAACCCCCCAGCTTTCGCGATAGGCCAGACTTTTATCCTCTGGCAATGCCCAACCAAGCAGAGATCTTCCGAATGCCGGCGTTCCCTCCGTCATTTCCAGGGAATGTTTGGGGCTGGAAGACAGAATGAACGAAATTCCGTTGGTGAATTGATCGTCGGACTGAAAAAAAACATCGTTTGAAAACTCAGCCCGTGCCGACTTGCCTGCGGGAAAGGCTCCATGCACCGGAAGTATAATAAGAGGAACCAGCGCTATCCATATGACTTTATTCACTTTTTCAAACGCTCCCTGTTGTGAGCTTGTCCATCAACGTTGCCAACCGGAAGTTAATCCTGAAGGCTGGCAAAGTCGCCCAGAATAAGATGGCCAGCCTGCTGTTCTTAAAACACGGGGATGCTGAAGGAGACCACAAGGGCCTCCGTACCCGGATTTGATTCTGCCAGTCCACCACTGGAGAAATGAAAAATGGACACGCCCATTCGGTAGTTGTTACCAAACCGATAGCTTTATTCCAGCCCTTGATAAAATTGGAATGACTGCCCCAATTCAAGCGCCGGCCGATTATCGAAACGGCCTGCGCCAAAACCTGGCGTCAGGCGCCAGTTTCCGAATACCACGAAGTCGCGCCGAAGCGCCGCATAGGCATAATTCCCGTTGTTCTGGGCCCAGAAGGCGCCTCGAAGGCACGATCTGAAAGACGCTCGCATTTTTCACCTGGCTAGCGTCTTAAGACAAGTTGCAAAACCAAGTTGCAAAACAGTGTGCCGACCAATGTCGCTCAGGCTCACTTGATGACATGTATTTACAGTACTATAAAAGGCAAACTACGGCGCTACTCTTTGCTTGGAAATCAGGGCTGGTGTCAGGCAGGCGGAAAAATACGGCTTTCGCTGGCTTATGGGACGCCGAATATCGGTCACTTGTGAAGTGAAGACCCAGTCGGAACTTGAGTTTAAAAGAACCTTTGCTCAAGATAGACGTCACTGTCCCATAGCGGTTTACAGTGCTGGCTGGCGCTCACAACCAGCACGCCACCCATGAATGGCCAGCAGTA
>JAGXLV010000159.1 GCA_018334495.1 Oleiphilaceae bacterium | reverse complement strand
GGGACGCCATGAGCAAGGCGGGCAAAGACCCGGCTCTGATCAAGCCTCTGTCGGCAGTGGATCTGGTCATCGACCACTCGGTGATGGTGGATCATTTCGGTGATCCGTCGGCGTTCAAGGACAACGTCGTGATCGAGATGGAGCGCAACCAGGAGCGTTACGAGTTCTTGCGCTGGGGTCAGCAGGCCTTCGACAACTTCCGCGTGGTGCCGCCAGGCACCGGAATTTGCCACCAGGTGAATCTGGAGTATCTGGGCAAAACCGTCTGGACCAAAGAGCAGGGCGACAAAACCTTTGCCTTCCCGGACACCCTGGTGGGCACCGACTCCCACACCACCATGATCAACGGCCTGGGCATCCTGGGCTGGGGCGTTGGCGGCATCGAGGCTGAAGCCGCCATGCTGGGCCAGCCGGTTTCCATGCTGATCCCCCAGGTAGTGGGGTTCAAGATCAGCGGCAAATTGCGCGAAGGCATCACCGCCACGGACCTGGTGCTGACGGTCACCCAGATGCTGCGCAACAAGGGCGTGGTAGGCAAGTTCGTGGAATTCTACGGCGACGGCCTGAAGGACATGCCGGTAGCGGACCGGGCCACCATCTCCAACATGTCACCCGAGTTCGGCGCGACCTGCGCCTTCTTCCCGGTGGACGACCAGACCCTGAGCTACATGCGCCTGACCGGCCGCGAGGAAGACCAGATTGCTCTGGTGGAAGCCTATTCCAAG
Source organism: Oleiphilaceae bacterium (assembly GCA_018334495.1). Lineage (GTDB taxonomy): Bacteria > Pseudomonadota > Gammaproteobacteria > Pseudomonadales > Oleiphilaceae > Marinobacter. The sequence continues at coordinate 2,239 of JAGXLV010000159.1, read as the reverse complement.
GCCCAGGGCACCTGGCGCGAACCCGGCCAGGAGCCCAGTTATTCCGACAACCTGGAACTGGACATGGGGGACGTGGAAGCCAGCCTGGCCGGCCCCAAACGGCCCCAGGACCGGGTCGCTCTGAGAGACATGAAGTCCACCTTTGAGCTGATCATGAACCAGTCGGATCGCACGGAAGCTGCCGAGGACGAAGAGCGGCTCTATTCCGAGGGCGGGCAGACCGCCGTTGAAGTGGATAACAGCTACGAGCATGCGGACAGCCAGCAGGTTGAACTGGATGGCGAGACGTTTCGTCTTGACCCGGGTGCTGTGGTCATCGCTGCGATCACCTCTTGTACCAACACCTCGAACCCGAGCGTCATGATGGCGGCGGGCCTGGTGGCCCAGAAGGCCCTTGAGAAAGGCCTGATGACCAAACCCTGGGTCAAGACCTCGCTGGCGCCCGGCTCCAAGGTGGTCACTGAATATCTCAAAGCCGGCGGTTTTCAGGACGACCTGGACAAGCTCGGGTTCAACCTGGTGGGTTATGGCTGCACCACCTGCATCGGTAATTCCGGCCCCCTGCCCGAACCAGTCGAAGCGGCGGTTCAACAAGGCGATCTGACGGTCGCCTCCGTGCTCTCCGGCAACCGTAACTTTGAAGGTCGGATTCATCCCCTGGTTAAAACCAACTGGCTGGGTTCGCCGCCGCTGGTGGTGGCCTATGCCCTGGCCGGCAATGTGCGTCTGGATCTGAGCAAGGAGCCACTGGGCAAAGACCAGCAGGGCAATCCGGTTTACCTGAAAGATATCTGGCCGTCACAGCAGGAAATTGCCGAGGCGGTGCAGAAGGTTAAGACCAACATGTTCCAGACCGAATACGCCGCCGTGTTTGAAGGTGACGAAACCTGGAAGGCGCTGAAAGTACCTGAAAGTAATGTTTATGATTGGTCGGACAAGTCCACCTATATCCAGCATCCGCCCTTCTTCGAAGGCATGGGGCCGGAGCCGGACAAAATCAGCGATATTGAAAACGCCCACGTGCTGGCCCTGCTTGGTGATTCCGTGACCACGGATCACATCTCCCCGGCGGGGGCGATCAAGCCCGACAGCCCGGCGGGCAAGTATCTCCAGGACAACGGTGTCGAGCCCAAGCATTTCAATTCTTACGGTTCCCGGCGCGGTAATCATCAGGTGATGATGCGCGGCACCTTCGCCAACGTTCGCATCAAGAACGAGATGCTGGAGGGCGTTGAAGGCGGCTTTACCCGGCACGTGCCCAGCGGCGATGAGATGGCAATATACGATGCCGCCATGAAGTACGCTGAAGATAACACTCCGCTGGTGGTGATTGCCGGCAAGGAATACGGTACCGGCTCAAGCCGGGACTGGGCCGCCAAGGGCACGCGCCTGCTGGGTGTGAAAGCCGTGGTGGCGGAATCCTATGAGCGTATCCACCGTTCCAACCTGATCGGGATGGGCGTGATGCCGCTGCAGTTTCCGGAAGGGACTGATCGCAAGAGCCTCAAACTGACCGGCGATGAAACCATCAGCATTAGCGGCCTGTCCGGCGAGATTGATCCGGGGGCGAAGCTGACCATGACGGTGACCTATCCGGACGGCGGCACGGAATCCTGCGAGCTGATCTCGCGGATCGATACGGTCAACGAAGCCACCTACTACAAGCATGGCGGTATTCTGCACTACGTACTGCGGGAAATGGTCAAGGCGGCTTAGGAAGCGAGGCGCCGGTCGGGTTTCCTCGCGGAGACTGATCGGGGCACTGTTCAGGAAACCACGCCTCTTTCCAAGCTGGATTTGCGAATTCCAGTTTGGAGAGGGGCATGACTATTGTCGGGAATGTTCTCATGAGCACTACGCCTTCGGCGGACGAACTGAAAGCAAAACTCAATCTGGAAACCTCGCGGATTGGCTGGCATGACCTCCAGACTTACTATGCTCGCGGTCATGTTGTTCGGGTATCGCCGGATCTTGATCTGCTTGATGTGGCGGCCGAGTTAACCGCCGATAACAGGGCGCGGTTTGAACACTGGATGTCGGATGACCAGGTGGGCGATGTGTCTCCCGAGCTGGCTCGGGCCTGGTATGACCGGCACGCGCAGCTTTGGGCCGTGGTGGTGGCCCCTTGGGTTTTGGTGCAGGATAAAGATCGTGTAGGGCTGCAATAAAATGCTCTAGATGCACTAAAAAGGAAGCCAGGCTCGCTTAATGAAGCTCCATTACTTTCACGGAGGTGCTC
>JAGXLV010000158.1 GCA_018334495.1 Oleiphilaceae bacterium | reverse complement strand
TCTCGTCTGAATCCGAGACCCGGGTAAAGCGCAATCTCCTGGTCTTTTTACGGCCCACCATCATGCTTGATAAAGGCGATACGGTGGCAGCGACGAATGAGAAATACGAGGGCCTCTGGGAGGTCAACCTCGGTGTCCGGGAAAAGTTGGGTTTGACCGGCGAGGCAAACCAACCGCCCATTGAAACCCTGTTCAAGGCGGGTTCGACAGAATCCCGCCAGTAAGTCGGGCGCTAAGGGACGAGATCTCAGCGAATCAACCACACTGGCCTCATGCCGCGGCTCCCAGCAAAGGCGGCATGGGGCAATCCAGCTGATCGGCCACCAGTCTTAGAAGTGTGTATTCCCGGGCCTCGATACGGCCATCACTCAGCACACATTGGCCGCAGGCATCAATGACTGCCGGCTTCAATACGGGGGCCAGTTGATTGAGGTGCCCCAGAGCCTCCCGGAGCTCATTGACGGCCACTGCCTGAGGCGCTGCGGGGCTTTCGCCAGCACTGCTAAAACCCGCCATGGCTTCCGTGTATAACTTTTTGACTGCTTGTTCGTTGTCAGCGCCGGCCCGCGCCATCAGACTGAAGATCCTGGCCAGACTATTCTGGACTTTGGCATAGGAGCGGTATCGAACGGGCACCGCACGCTCAGCATCCTGCGCAAGATGTTTTTGCAGGAAGCTGGCGAGGGCAAGTTCAAAGAGGCTGATTCGACCATCGGCGCGGATGAGCCGGTGAATCTCGCCAATCAGATGCCGGGCCTCCTCCGGGTCAAGCTTGCGCAGGGCCGGCATGGCCAGTTCCAGCGCTACAAATCCAAACCCGTTGTCCCGCTGGTCCAAAGTGGGCAGGAATCTGTCGAGAAGCCCGACATCAGGGGCATAGGGTAAAGCGTTCGTCAGCTGGGCCAGCCGTTGTGCTCGGGTCTGTTCACCAAGCGGGCTGAGTAGCAGGGCGTAGCATAATTGAATCGCCCCGGCGCGAGTGTACAAAAGGTTTCTGAAGGTGGCTGGCATTCGTCTCAGGATTTGCCGGGCATAGGCTTCAGAGGTGTCGCTGACCTTGCCGGCCTGGCTGGAGAGATTATCCGTTACGGAACTGGCGCGGCCCGCAGTGAAGCCGGAGGTGAGATCCTGCCATGGGCGTCCCGAAATTCCAGACTTGGAATTTGGTGACTCTGGCGCTTCCGGGTCGAGTTCGTGAACCGGCGTGGTATCCCTGAGCCGGCTGCGCAAACGCGCCAACATACCCGGCTGAATAGCATTAATGCGTGTTTCGATTGGGGGGTGCGAGGCCAGCAGTCCGCTGAGGGCCACGCGGGCGCTCTCGCCAATGCACAGGTGATTCATGTCACTGGCGTGACTGGTAGAGTCCAGGTAGCCGCCTCTCAACCCTATCTTGTAAATCGCCCCTGCGATGCCCTCGGGGTTGCGGGTGAACTGCACCGAGCTGGCGTCTGCCAGCATCTCGCGCTGACGGGCGACCCCGGCCTGGATAAGCCGCCCGAAGAAAACCCCCAGGTAGCCGATGACAATCAGGGCGAGGCCGGCGGCAACCGCCCATCCCTGACCACGACCACGTCGGGAATAGCTACGAAAGCGGCTGCCCCGCAACAGGAAAGAGCCAACCTGCCCGATCATGAGAATACCCGCAAGTAGTGCAATGAGCCGGACGTTGAGGCGCATGTCACCATTGAGGATATGGCTGAATTCGTGTGCCACGACGCCTTGAAGCTCATCACGGGTCAACTGGGTCAAGGTTCCGTGGGTCACTACCATGACTGCTTCATTGGGACCGTAGCCGGCCACGAACGCATTAATGCTGGTTTCCTGGTCCATCACATATAGCTGGGGAACGGTCACGCCACTGGCAATGGCCATTTCTTCCACCACATTACGAAGGCGTGTCTCATCGCTGTCACTGGTGGAGGGGTCCATCAGCCGGGCGCCGACCATTCTGGCGACGCGGCTGCCACCACCGGAAAGATCCAGCCAGCGCAACGCTGAAGCGCCGCCAATCAGGGCGATGACGGTGCCGGCGGTAATCAGACCATGTCGGCTGAGCAGCCAGGCGGGAAAGCTTTGGGAATCACCGGCGCCATTGGTGAGCAGGAAACCCGCCCCGCAAACCGCCAGCGCAATCAGTACCACTGCAATGGCGAATAGACAAACCAACCAACCGGTGTTGCGTCTGGCGCTGGCTTGTCGATCAAAAAAGCCCTGTGCCGCCATGCAGAATTCCTAAAAAGTGACCTTCGGCGCCTGGCGCGCCTGGGGCGATTCCAGTTCCAGCTGTTCCGAGGGCTTGAACGCCAGGAAAGCGGACACGAAATTGTTGGGAAACTGTTCGCGGTAAGTGTTGTAGGTCATGACGGTGTCATTGTATGACTGGCGGGCGAAGGCGACCCGGTTTTCCGTGCTGGAGAGCTCTTCCATCAGTTGCTGCACCGTCTGGCTGGCCTTCAGGTCGGGGTAATTTTCGGCAACGGCGTAAAAGTTGGCGAGGGCCTGGGTGAGCATGTTCTCTGCGCCGCCCAGTTTTTTGATTTTGCCGCCGTCGGCAGGGTCCCTGGCAGCGTCTTTCTGGGCTGAGACGGCGTTGTTGCGTGCCTGCATGACCTCGGTGAGGGTGTCACGCTCGTGGGCCATGTAAGCCTTGGCGGATTCGACCAGGTTGGGAATCAGGTCGTGGCGACGCTGTAGCTGCACATCAATCTGGGCAAAGCCGTTCTTGAACTGATTTCGGAGTGTGACCAAGCGGTTATAAATAAAAACCAGGTAAACAAGCAAGGCAACGATGACTGCAAGACCAATCAAAGTAGTGCTCATGTCAGCTCCTCAGGATTTAAACATTGTGGACCAGATCCGCGTGGAATTTCGCGGTAAAGGTTTCGAATTTGTCCGGGGTTAAGGGTTTGCTGAAGAAAAATCCCTGGGCGAGCTGACAGCCCCGTTGGCGCAGATACACTGCCTGTTCTTCGGTTT
>JAGXLV010000089.1 GCA_018334495.1 Oleiphilaceae bacterium | reverse complement strand
TCCATCTCTTAGAAAATAAGTGTTGTCTCGGAGTGGAGCGTTTCCAGCGGGACCCACTGCCCGGAAAGCGTCCCGGGCAGTTCTTTCCAGATCAGATCTGCAAGCACAGGTACGCTGAACTCAACGAGCAGGTTGCGGAGGGATATCAATGACAAGGAACTCGGCTAATCCATCAGACAATCCGTCGGGCAGGAAAAACGGCTCCGGCCACTCGCGCCGGGTCTACCTGGTAGACGGCGCTCGCACTCCCTTTCTCAAAGCCAGGGGGCGGCCGGGCCCGTTCACCCCGGTTGACCTGGCTGTGCAGTGCGGTCGTCCTCTGCTTTTACGCCAGCCCGTGCCGGCCGACGCTTACGACCAGGTCATTCTGGGTTGCGTCAACGTGCTGCCATCTGAAATGAATCCGGCCCGGGTTGCGGCCCTGCGCATGGGCATGGGCGAGGGCATGACCGCGTTTACTGTCCAGATCAACTGCGGCTCCGGTATGCAGTCCATCGATACCGCTTACAAATATATTCGCGATGGCGACAGTGACCTGATTCTGGCCGGCGGCACCGAGGCATTAAGCCAATCACCGATGATGCTTAAAGACGATGCGGTGGAATGGCTGGCAGGCCTGAACGCGGCTTCGTCACCACAGGGCTACGCTCGTCATCTCGCGCAATTCAGCCCCACTGATTTCAAACCCGAGCTCAGTCTTGTAAAGGGCCTGACCGATCCTATCGTTGGGCTGAGCATGGGGCAGACCGCGGAGGTTCTGGCGCAGCAGTTCAACATAAGCCGTAGAGCCGCCGATGAATATGCACTTTCAAGCCACCAGCGTTTGGCCAGAGCGCAGAAAGAGGGTTGGCTTGAAGGTGAAGTCGAGCCGGCCATCGCGCCAAATGGCCAGTTGTTCAGCCACGATGACGGTGTTCGCGCAGATACCACCGTGGAAAAATTGGGCGGCCTGAAAGCGGCATTCGAGCCGCCCTATGGCAAGGTGACGCCGGGCAACAGTTCCCAGGTGACCGATGGTGCCTCCTGGATGGTGCTGGCCTCGGAAGAAGCGGTGCAGAAGTACGGGCTTGAGCCCAAAGCGGTGATTGTTGACAGCGAATGGGCCGCGCTGGACCCAAAAATCATGGGGCTGGGCCCTGTTCTTTCTTGCACCGAGCTTCTTAAACGGCACAAGTCCGGTCTGAACGACATTGATCTGTGGGAGCTCAACGAAGCCTTCGCAGCGCAAGTCCTCGCCTGTGTCGAGGCCTGGCAGGACCCGGAGTTCTGCCAGGTGGCACTGGGCCTTAACGAGCCCATGGGCAAGCTCGATATGGAACGGTTGAATATTGATGGCGGCGCTGTCGCTATTGGTCACCCCGTTGGCACCAGCGGTAACCGGATCGTCCTGCATTTGATGAACGCGCTCCATCGCCAGGGCCTCAAGCGGGGCATCGCGACCGAATGCATCGGCGGCGGCCAGGCCGGTGCCATGATGATCGAGACGGTATAGGGCAGAGCCAGAGGATAGCGACAGGGCTAAGGAGACAGCGATGACAGGTCATATATTGAAAGCATTAAGCGCTCGCGAAACAGAATACGGGCCTTTTGCCAAAACCGACATCAGCACTGAAACCGGAGACTGGAACCATTGGCGCCTTAAGCGGGGGGACAACGATGTGGCCTGGCTGTTGTTCGATAAAAAAGATGCCAAGGCCAACGTACTGTCTACAGACGTACTGCAAGAGCTCGGAAGCGTTATCGATGAGTTGAAAAGAGACCCTCCCCAGGGCCTGGTTTTGCGCTCCCCGAAACCGAGCGGGTTCTGTATGGGGGCTGATATTAGTGAATTTTCCCGGGTTGAGTCAGAATCCGACGTGACTGAGATATTGTCCGGCGGCCATAAAATTCTTGACCAGCTTGAAGCCTTGCGCTTTCCCACGGTCGCCGTGATACATGGCGCTTGCCTCGGTGGTGGGCTGGAGCTGGCATTGGCTTGCAACTATCGCCTGGGTACGCCCGGAGCCAGGCTTGGCTTTCCGGAAATTCAGCTGGGCCTGCACCCGGGCCTGGGCGGTACGGACCGGTTCACCCAGTTGTGTGATCCGATTGAGGCCATGACGCTCATGCTGACAGGTAAAACCATTCCCCATGACAAGGCTAAAAAGTTGGGCCTGCTTGATCAGGTACTTGAAGAGCGGCATCTGGGCGCGGCCATTGCCGCCGCCATTGACAACGAGATTGATAAAAGTAGTCACGGTATTCGCGGGATGGTGCTCAGTACACGGCCGGCGAGACAGTTTGAAACCCGGCAAATGCGTGCCCAGACCGCTAAAAAGGCGCCTCCCGAGCATTATCCGGCCCCAGGGGCCCTGATCGACTTATGGGAAAAACACGGTGGTCATGCCAAAGCGATGCGAAAAGCCGAAATAGAATCCTTTGCCAATTTGATGATGACAGAGACCTCCCGCAATCTGGTCAAGGTGTTTTTCCACCGGGAAAAAATGAAAGGCCTGACCAAAGTGCAGGCCGAGCCGGTGCGGTTTGTCCACGTCATCGGTGCCGGCGAGATGGGTGGTGATATCGCCGGCTGGTGTGCCTTTCAGGGGCTATCTGTCAGCCTCTATGACATGGACCCTGACAAGATTGCCGGTGCCGTGGCCAAGCTTTCCGGGTTGTGCGAGCAAAAGCACACGTCCGACCGCGAACGTCGTGCGGTCCTTGACCGCCTGATCCCGGATTTTGGCAATCAGGGCGTGGGTCGGGCCGACCTGGTGATCGAAGCTGTGCCTGAGAAAGTCGAGATAAAACAGAAGGTCTACGACGAAGTCGAGCCCAGGCTTAAAGCCGATGCCATACTGGCAACCAATACCTCCAGTATTCCGCTGGAGCAGCTGCGGGAAACACTGAAAAACCCAGAGCGGCTGATCGGCCTGCATTTTTTCAACCCCGTGGCAAAAATGCCGTTGGTGGAAGTGGTGAAGCAGGACAAAGCCAGTGAAAAGGCCCTGGAGCGGGCCTACGGATTTGTCGGCCAGATAGACCGTTTGCCGGCCCCGGTCGCTACGGCACCTGGCTTTTTGGTTAACCGGGCCCTGACGCCTTATCTGATTGAAGCGATGGTGATGTTGGACGAAGGCATCAAGGCGGAAAGCATCGACAAGGTCGCTGAAGATTTTGGTATGCCCATGGGGCCCATTGAATTGGCTGATCAGGTGGGTCTGGATATCTGCCTCAGCGTCGCCGATATGCTCCAGGACCGGCTGGACACACCGATGCCCGACGTGCCTGGCTGGCTTCGTGAAAAAGTGGCCGACGGGAAGCTGGGCAAGAAGACCGGGGAAGGCTTATATCAATGGGAGAAAGGCAAGGCCGAAAAAGAGGAAAAGGTACACAAAGCACCCAACGATACACTCGACAGGCTCATGCTGCCCATGCTCAATGCCTGCATGGCCTGCCTGAGCGAAAACGTCATTGCCGATGAGGACCTCGTCGATGGCGCCATGATCTTCGGCACCGGCTTTGCCCCTTTTCGCGGCGGCCCCATGACCTATGCCCACCACCGACGGTTCGAGGAGATCCGTAAAAAGCTTGAAGCCCTGGCCGGTCGTTACGGCGATCGCTTCAAGCCCGACCCCGGTTGGTCCCGGGGGTAGGGCGGGAGTATGGTCAACGGTTTGTTTTACGAGTTCAGCGTGCCGCTATTGCTTCAAGAAGTTCGGCATCTGAGGCATTAGCGTGCCTCCGTCATCGGTCATTTCGATAACGGGGATCAAGCCGCCGGAAAATTCTATTAAGTGGAATATTTGACCTCACAGGGTCAAAAATCCGGTTGAACCGGTCCGGCCAATTTTTCGCATTCCGGCCGGACCAGCATTTTCAGATCGTCAGCTCAGGCATCCCAGTGATCGTCGCTGAACGCCATGAGGGACTCCTTGCCACTGGTAATGTCTTTCAGCAGCGAGTTGATCTCTGGCAGTATTTTTTCGAAATAGAACCGGGCTGAAATCTGTTTGCTCTCCAGCAGAGCTTTGTTGCCTTCGCCCTTCGCCAGCTTTGTGCCCGCAACCTCGGCCATGCGCGACCAGAGGTAGCCAATAACGGTGAGGGCCATCAGCCGCAGATAAGGGGAGGCAGCTGCGCCGGCCTGTTCCGGGTCACTCGGAGCATTGGTGGCCAGCCAGAGGGTGGCTTCCTCAAGTGCTTTTACCGAGCCTGCCAGGGCCTCGCGATGGGGCGCGTCCGGAGTTTCCTTGAGGTAGGTCGTCAGCACACCAAACAGGCTTCTCGCCAGCCGGCCCCCCTTCAGACCGAGTTTGCGGCCTACCAGATCCATAGCCTGTATGCCGTTGGTACCTTCGTAGATCCGGGCAATGCGGCCATCGCGTACCAACTGCTCCAAAGGCCAATCGGTGGTAAAACCGGCGCCGCCGAGAACCTGAAGGCCGATGTCGCAGTTGTTGAAGCCTTCGTCCGTCAGGAAAGATTTCACTACCGGGGTCAGCAGCTGCACAAGATCGTCTGACGACTCCCGCACGGTCGCGTCCGGGTGAGCCACCGACAGATCCAGCTGTTGGCCAGTGAACAGGACAAGGGCCCGCATGCCTTCGTTCAACACCTTCTGGCGCATCAGCATTCGGCGCACGTCAGGGTGCACGATGATCGGGTCGGCCGCCGCCTCGGGATCTTTCGCCCCACTCAGAGAGCGGCCCTGAATCCGGTCCCGGGCGAAACCCAGGCTTTCCTGGTAGGCCATTTCGGCCAGCCCCAGGCCCTGCATGCCCACCATCAGACGAGCCTCATTCATCATGGTGAACATGGCCCGCATGCCATCATTGGGCTCGCCGACCAGCCAGCCCTTGGCACCCTCAAAATTCATCACACAGGTGGCGGAACCCTTGATGCCCATTTTGTGTTCCAGTCCGCCGCAGAAAGCCGGATTGCGTTCGCCCGTGCCTGGCATCATCTTGGGCACAAGGAAGAGAGAAATGCCCTTTGTGGTATTAGGTGCTCCTGGCAGTTTGGCGAGCACCAGATGCACGATGTTGTCCACCAGGTCGTGTTCGCCGCCGGTAATCCATATTTTGGTGCCTTCAATGGCGTAGGAGCCATCTTCATTGGGAATGGCCTTTGTGCGGATCATGCCCAGATCGGTTCCGCACTGGGGTTCTGTCAGGCACATTGTGCCTGTCCATTCGCCGCTGATCAGTTTTTCCAGGTAGGCTTGCTTGAGTTCATCAGAGCCGTGCCGATAAAGTGCGCTAATGGCCCCATGAGTTAGCCCTGAATACATGCCGAGGGCCAGATTGGTGGAGCATACCATCTCATCCACAACGAACTTGAGGGTGTGGGGCAGGCCCTGGCCACCGTATTCCAGGGGGGCGTCGAGCGCGGTCCAGCCGCCATCGACAAACATCCGGTAAGCATCTTTGAAACCGTCAGGGGTGGTTACGTCATGGGTCTGCGGGTTGTAGTGGCAGCCTTGGCGGTCCCCCACGCTGTTGGTGGGGTGGATCACTTCTGCCGTCACCCGCGCGGCTTCCTCTATTACCGCATCGATCAGGTCGGGTGTTGCATCTGCGTACCTTTCCAGTTGGTGCAGCTGGTTCACACCAAGTACATCATTCAGAAGAAAACGAATGTCGTTAAGGGGTGCCTGATACTTCATGATCTATCTCGCTCCAGGTGTAGAGATTGCCGTCCCCGCCGTTGGATGTGGCGGCCAGGGGCCGGTATCGTTATTAGTCCCGGATTCATACGAGTGTTTGAATATTGTGGTTCACCGACGCTGGTCTGAAAGTGACGTCTGGCGCTATTTTTGAACACTAGGGCGGATCGTAAAGGCCCGCACTGCCCGAAGGCAGTGCGGTTGGGATGGGCTCACTGCGGCGTGATCCGGTAAATCGCACCCTCTTCCGCTGCGGTATACAGATCGCCCTCCGGCCCCGTGACCAGGGCGCGAAAGCGGGCCGAACCCATGGGCGCAGGCATTTCAGTCACGTCCTCGACCGACTGACCCTCGTCGGCGAGATCGAGGATATCAATGCGTTGTCCAACCGGTGTTCCCCCGAAACCGATCCCCAGGAAACTGATTGCCAGACGACCGTCCCAGGCTCCCCATTGCTCGCCGGTCAGAAATGCAGCGCTACTTATACCCTGGGAGCGGCCATTGTTATCCCAGACCGGCTCCATCGCATCGGGATAGGTTTCGGTGTCCGTCATTGGCATATAATCTGCCCGTTCCTCCGGATCCATGCCCTCATTCTGATTGGGTTGATAACCGCAGTAGTCATCCGGGCAATCGCCACGGCCGGCCATATTGGGGCGTGGGTCCCAGCCGCTGTTGCCGCCGGCCACCAGGGCATTGACTTCGTCGGTGTGCCAGGGGCCATGTTCGGTTACGTATGGCTGCGCGGTTTCCGGGTGAAAGGCGATTCCCTGTACGTTGCGATGGCCATAGGTAAAGATGCGGGGATCGAAGCCCTCCGGTGTGGCGTCAGCGTTCTCGGGGGCCGGTTCGCCGTCCCGGTCGATTCGCAGCACCTTGCTGCCAAGTGTATCCCCGGACTGCGGCAACTCGCTGTTGTGATTGTCGCCCGTGGTCACGTAAAGGTAGCCGTCATCCGGGCTGAAACGGATACGGCCGCCGTTGTGCGCGCCGGGACCACCAAACGGATGGTCGCTGGCTTCCACTTTATAGGGAATCTCCTCAACAATATCGGTGCGGTTTGAGGTTTCGCTGAGATCACTGTTCAGTTGCAGCCGGAGCACCCGGTTGGTGGGTGGGTCGGACATCTTCGATGCCGAGTAAACGTAGATTGTCTGATTTTCAGAAAAGTCCGGGTCAATGGCGACACCGTTCATCCCGGCCTGCCCTTCACAAAAAAGATCGTCCGCGGTGGTGGCGAAGTTGTCGGTATCACTCATGCCAAGCAGATTGTTGACGTCTCCGTCGGGCAGCCGCACGGACAAACCGCGACACTTTTCAGTGAAAAACATGGTTCCATCCGGCAGAAACGCCATGTCCCATGGATTTTCCAGGTTGGACAAAACGGTGGTGTGGCTAAGGCTAGGGGGGTCACTGGCTGAGTAGGCAGTGATAGGTAAGCTGGCGATCAGGACAGACCCAGCGATTACTCCGAACGACCGCGTAGACAGTGTTTGAGCCATTGCAGTTTCTCCCGTCGGGGTGATTTTTTAATGTTTTGACATGCATAACTCCCAGTGTGCCTAAAGTTATATTAAGTTTGTAACTTTCAAGTAGTCAAGTGTTTCCAAATGTTTCTGGGGCCTGCGGTGTTTGCCAGCCGGACGCTTGGGGCTCTCGGATTACTGAAAACGTGTGGAAATATAGGTGGCAAGATTGGCGATATCTGCATCCGACAGGTCGGCGGCGTTGGGTATCATCAAACCGGAATTCGGACCTACTTTTTCACCGGCGCGGTACTGCTCAAGGCGCGAGACAATGAACTCTTCATCATTGCCCGCAAGCGAGGGGAAGCTGGCCATCCCGCGCGCCTTCGGACCATGGCACTGGGCGCATGCCTCTGCATACAGGGTTTCGCCAGCAGAGGCGTCGCCGGCCTGGGCGCTGGTCATGCCAATTGCCAAGGCAGCGGTAACGGCACAAAGCACGGGTGTTTTCATGATGTTTTCCTCTGACTTCAAATTAAAACCGCACTGCCGGGGGGGCAGTGCGGTTGAGACGACCTTAGTTTGGTGTGATGCGGTGGATCTGACCTTCATCCGTCGCGGTATACAGATCGCCTTCCGGTCCCTGGACCAGTGACCGGAAGCGGGCCGAACCCATGGGCGCAGGCAATTCGGTCGCATCCTGGGCCGATTTGCCGTCGTTCGCCAGATCGAGCACGTTAATGCGCTGCCCGACCGGTGTGCCGCCGAAACCAATGCCCAGGAAGCTGACCGCCAGACGACCGTTCCAGTCGCCCCACTGGTCGCCGGTCAGAAAGACCGCGCTGCTCATGCCCTGGGAAAGGCCATTATTGCCCCAGACCGGTTTCATGGCGTCGGGGTAGGTTTTCATGTCCGAGATCGGCATGTACGCGCGGCGATCGTCCGGGTCCATGCCTTCATTCTGATTGGGCTGGTAACCGCAGTAGTGGTCCGGGCAATCGCCGCGACCGGCCATATTAGGGCGCGGGTCCCAGCCGCTGTTGCCGCCGGCTACCAGTGCGTTGACTTCATCCGAATGCCAGGGGCCGTGCTCGCTCACGTACGGCTGAGCGGTTTCCGGGTCGAAGGTGATCCCCTGTACGTTGCGATGGCCGTAAGTGAAAATCCGCGGGTCGAAGCCTTCCGGGGTCGCATCAGCGTTACCGGCTGCCGCTTCGCCGTTTCCGTCGATACGCAGCACCTTGCCGCCGAGGGAATTGCCGGATTGTGGCAGGTCGCTGTTGTGATTGTCGCCCGTGGTCACATAAAGATAACCATCGTCCGGGCTGAAACGGATACGGCCGCCGTTGTGCGCGCCGGGACCGCCGAATGGATGGTCACTGGCTGTCTGCTTGTAGGGAATGTCCTTAATAATGTCGGTACGGTTCGAGACCTCGGTGAGCCCCGTATTCAGTGTCAATCGAACCACACGGTTGGTGCGCAAGTCGCTGATGGTGGATGCCGAATAGACATAGATCGTCCGATTGTCAGCGAAGTCGGGGTCGACGGCGACACCGTTCATCCCGGCCTGTCCTTCGCAGACCAGGTCGTCAGCGGTGGTGGTGTAGCCTTCGGTGCCATTCATGCCCAGAAGATGGTTCACGTCTCCGTCAGGCAGTCGCACGGACAAGCCGCGACATTTTTCGGTGAAAAGCATGGTGCCATCTGCAAGGAAAGCCATATCCCATGGGTTTTCAAGGTCAGACAGTACGGTGGTGTGTTTCAAACTCGGGGCGTCACTGGCTGCATGCGCAGTGATTGGCAATCCGGCAATCAAAGCAGATGCTGCGATTACTCCGAACGACCGCGTGGACAGTTTTTGAGCCATTGCAATTTCTCCCGTGAACGTAATTGTTTTTGTGATTTTTCAAAACGCATCATCATAATAGAGATCCTGAATGTCTTTTTGAGGTTGTCAGGTTTTCAATGAAGGCTTTGTCCGCCTGGCCGAAAACCCGCAAAAGACACATCACTCAGGGCCTGAAGCGCGCAGGCAAGGCTCGAAGGCGACAGCCCTTGTTTCCGAATGGAGCGACCATTCAAAAACTCGCGCGTAACAATGAAGCTAGCTATCTGTCGTACACGAGTCCATAGGCCGAACCCGGAACAGTACTAATTGCCAACCGAAATAGTACTATCGTTTAAAATCGGTTCGGCCTGGCAAAAATGCTGCGACCGGCATCCGATAAAATAATGTGGGTCCCGGCCTTCGGGAGCCTCTAGCAGCCCTCGGCACAATGAAAGGCGAGAGTAAAGACTAGAAACAGGCGCCGAGTATGGCCGGCGCCCGGAAGGAAGAACTGCAGACTTCGGACTTATCTCAGGTGTTGTAATCGCTGAGGCGTTGCACCGGCCGGCGCCAGGTCGGTAGAGCGCCGGTTAATGAGTCGTGGCTTCTTCCGCGTCGGCTTGGATGGGTTCGCCATCCTCCCCGAGGAGTTGCTGATCGTAAGCCGCCTGGAGACCGGTTGCCTCTTCTTCC
>JAGXLV010000021.1 GCA_018334495.1 Oleiphilaceae bacterium | reverse complement strand
TGGTGACGCAGGACGCGAAAAAAATGCCGGCCTGGCCGAAGCTCTTCTTCGGTAACGCCGGGCCCCAGCACAGGTAAAGTACAAAAAGGCTGATCGTAAGTTGCCAGAGGGCCTCCGGTAATTCGATCAGCAGCCAGGCACCGAGGGCGGCGCCCACCAGAACGCCGGGTGCAAAGGCGGCCATTACTCGCCAGTCAATATGCCGCCAGGTGAGCCCCGCACGGCCCGTATTGGAACCCAGCTGAATGAGGCCGTGTACGGGGATAATGGCCATTGGCGGCAACCAGACAGCCATTAGCACGAGCAACAGGGCGCCACCGCCGACACCCAGGCTGGCAGTGATCATTGAGGTTAGCATTGACGCGGCCAGGAGAAAGGCGGCAACCGGCAGCGAGAGAGCGTCCGGCAGCAGCGATGCCACGGCTACTGACAAAACCCGGTGGCCTCCAGTTGCGGCGTCTGGCAAAGGGCTTCAGTGGCCAGTTGCACATCGGCGACATAATACAGTGAGGCCAGGCCGAATCGATCCCGTCCGAGATTATGGAAAATAAGCCCGAAGGCAATGTCGCCGGCGCTGAAGCGTTCGTGATGCTCGGCGAAATACTGTGCCGGTCGGGCCAGAGTGTCATCCGCCAACAAAGTTTGAACGCGCCCGGCGCCGCCGTGGTAGGCCTGTATTAGAAGAAGCGTGAACAGCCGGTCGCGTTTGGCTTCGGGCAGTTTGCCAAAGCGTTCGTCAAACAGCGGACGCAGATTACGGGCATTCTGATTCATCAGCTTCAGAGCGCAGTCAATCTGAGCCATGCGATGCCAGTGATTGGCTTCGGCAACACCGCAATCTCCGAGGGCGGCGGGCAGTAATTGCAGAATGCCCCGCGCCCCGGCAATGGAATGGGCTGCTGGCCTGGCGCCGCTTTCAATCAACAGCTGGCCCGCCAGATAACGGGGCAGTTCAGCCGGCAGGTCGAGCCGCTTTTGCTCCTGGCGGGTTTGATAGACCTGAATCAGAGCGTTGTGAAGAGATCGGGGGTCGTCTTTGCTGCCCAGGCTGAGATCGTCCCAGGTTCCCCATATCAAGTCCTGTGGCCGTGTCCCGAGGTAGCGGGCAATGGCGTCGTTCAGATTGACATGAGGTTGATCGCAAGCCAGCGCAAAGGGGTAGCCGGTCGTGCCCGCGTTACCGGTTACCCAGGCATCGACAGTGCCGCGATCAGCGAGTTTGGCCCGGGTTTCATTTAGGCGTTTCTGGGTTTCAGCTCGGCTGTCACCGTCGTCGATATAGCCCAGAAACTCACCGCGCAGGCCAAACAGAACGTGCCGTTCAGGGCGACTGCAATAGCCGGATTCCGACAGCACCCAGCGGCGAATGGTCACAATATTGTTATAGGTGTCCTGACTGACCCAATAGGGCGCCGCACGGATAATTTCGGTGTAGCCGCCGCCGGGAGCGGATAAAACCGGAGTAATTGAAGCCAGAGGCAGCAGGCTTAGTAAAATGGAGGCCGCGAGCTTGATGTTCATTAACTTGTGTCCTGAAATCTAAAACCGGTTTGGTTTTTGAAGCGTATCGACTGTTTGGAGGAACGTCCATGAATCTACGAAGCTTAATTAGTTGCATAATGCTCATGATGGCCGGGTCGGCGTTTTCGGCAGCGGCCCGCGCCGACTGCCCGGACTGGCTGGATCAGGACGTCAATCGCCTGCGTTCGGTGGAGTCGGTTAACTTATGCCAGCAATTTGGTGATAAATTGCTGCTGGTGGTCAATACAGCCAGTTTTTGCGGCTTTACCGGACAGTTTGAAGGTCTCGAAGCGCTTTATCAGGCTTACCGAAAAGAGGGGTTTGAGATTTTGGGGGTGCCTTCGAATGATTTCCGCCAGGCAGCCGCTACCGAGGAAAAAACCGCGGAGGTCTGCTTTGTAGACTACAAGGTGACGTTTACCATGATTGCGCCGCAGCGCGTCAGGGGAGATGATGCCCACCCCCTGTTCCGGACTCTGACGGAGATGAGCGGCCAACAGCCGACTTGGAATTTCAACAAATACCTGGTGGATCAGGTCAGTGGTCGGGTCTGGCATTTTCCCAGTCACGTCAAACCGGGGGACCCGGCCATCAGGGAGCGCATCGAGGCGCTTCTTTGATTATTAGGCTAGGTTGAAGGATGCAAAGAATTGGGGGCGGGAGTCTGACATGGCCATTAAACAAGCAGAGTATCTGAGGTACGACGCCGTCGGCCTGGCGGAGCTGATCCGCAGGGGTGAAGTCAGCCCTCATGAAGTCTGCACGGCCGCGATTGAACGCGCTGAGGCAGTCAATGGCCGGCTGAACGCGATCTGCCAGCCCCGATTCGAAGAGGCCCTGGCCCAGACTGCGACCGTAAACGGCGCGCTGGCCGGGGTGCCTTTTCTGCTTAAAGATGTGGGCCAGGAACAGGCCGGCATCCCCTGTACCTATGGCAGTCGCGCTTATACGCGTTATGTGCCCGATCAAGACTCCGAGTTTGTGTGCCGGAGTCGTGACGCAGGCCTGGTTTTTCTGGGCCGTACCGCGACGCCCGAATTCGGCCTCAAGGCTGTCACCGAGTCTTCTCTGTGGGGGGTTACCCGCAACCCCTGGGATGTGGATCTGACGCCGGGGGGCTCCAGCGGTGGTGCCGCAGCGGCTGTGGCCGCCGGAATTGTGCCGGTGGCCGGCGCCAATGACGGTGGCGGGTCTATCCGGATTCCGGCGGCGTACACCGGTCTGTTCGGGCTCAAGCCGTCTCGAGGCCGCATTTCCGCCGGTCCCCATGCAGCGGAGCGCTGGACCGGCGCCTCCTGTGATCATGTGGTCAGTCGCACGGTCCGGGACAGCGCCGCGATGCTGGATATACTGGCAGGCCCGGCCCCCGGCGACCCTTTCCGGATCCCACCGCCGCCTCGGCCTTTCACCGATTTACTGCAGCAGGCTCCGGGGCCTCTGAGGGTCGCTATGTTTACCGAGTCGCCTTATGGCACGGCGGTGGATAGCCACTGCATCGAGGCCGTGGAAACCACCGCCCGGCGGCTGGAAGATCTGGGCCATCATGTCGAATGGGCTCGGCCGCAATTCGACGGTCAGGCCCTCGCCCGGTGCTATTTGGGGCTTTATTTTGGTGAAGTGTCTGCGATGATTCAGAGGGCTGAAGAGACGTTCGGTGCCCGAAAAGACGACTTTGAGCTGGAAACAAGACTGATCGGCATGTTGGGCAAGTCCTTGCCTCTGCCTGATTACGTACGTTTGCGCCAGACCTGGAACGACTTTGGCCGGGCCCTGGGCCGGTTTTTCCAGAAGTTTGATCTGTATTTGTGTCCCACCACGGGCCAGATGCCGGCTCGCATTGGCGAAACAGATTTGCCGACCGGCAGGCGATCTGCCGTCAACCTGATGCTCGCCCTTAAAGCCGGGCGTCTGGCGCATAAAAGCGGCCTTGTGGACAAGATGGCATTGGAGAGCCTGGCCCGAACGCCCTTTACCCAGCTTGCAAACCTGACAGGCACGCCCGCCATGTCCGTACCCTTGCACTGGACTGCCGGCGGTCTGCCGGTCGGTGTGCATTTTGGCGCGGATCACGGCCAGGAAGCCCTGCTTCTATCATTGGCGGGTCAACTGGAAGAAGCCAGCCCCTGGTTTGCGCATTATGAGCGCCTTTGACACGGCATTCCGGGCCTCTTGATGTGATCCGATTGATATAGTGACACGTTTATCTTTCCCGTCATTACAGGCTATGCTGTACACACAGGCAGTGATAAACGCTGCCTGGCCATGATGGCATCGAGGAGGCGCGGCATTATGAACCAACCGATGGCAATCGACGAACTGGTATCCGTAGCACAGGCTGAGGCCATGGGGGAGCTTGACGCGCCCATGATGGCTATCGTCCTGGCCAGCGAACAAAGCTACGACCTGCCGATCAACTCACTGGAGACCGATGCCGACAAGGCGCGATGGGCCCTGATTTTGAGAGCCGCCCGCGAGCATGTTGAAGGCGACGCAGTGGCGGTGCTTTATCCGGCGTGGACCACCATCCGCGAGAAAGATGGCAACAACAAGGTTGCAGAAACCTCCGACCCGATAGACACACTGTTTGTTCAGCTTCACACCCGTGACCGGGTGTATTGGCGTGGATTCGAGCAGATTCGCGACCCCAGGCATCAGCGCATCATAGGCTTTAAGCGAATCCGGGCTCTTTCCACGGATTATGACCGCAGCGAAGCCCCTGTTGTTGCGGCCTGGCTGAACACACTGTTCGAGCCCCTGCCGGAAGAAGGCGAGGAAACCGACGTGGATCGCGACCTGGCGGACCTACTGGAAGAGCCGGAAGTGAGTGCTGCCCTCTACCCCCGTCAGATGCGGGCGTTGCACTAGACTTGCACCGACGTTTCTGACATTCCCGGACCTCAGGGTGACAGGCACACGCTGAGGTCCGGACTTGGCTAGAGCGCGCGTACGGCCGGTATTTACCCGCGAGGAATAAGACCGAAAAGAAGATCACCAGCAGGCCCAGTTGGCACGTCACCAAGTCTTACGAGCTTGTGCCCCCGGCAGGGGTTCAGGACACAGCCAGCAGCGTCAGGCAGATCTGGGCATGGCGCACGAAATGGCTGAAGGCGCTCAGTTGTGCCGCATCCGGTTCAGAGCCTTTGGGCGCCGTATCGGCGTAGAAGAGCCCGACCACCCGGCCTTTGGCCATCAGGGGGCCCACCAGAGCCGGCACTTTGCCCAGCCACTGGTCGAATTCCGGGCTGGCGGCGCCCTTTTGCGGCCGGTAGATGGCACAGCCCTCGCCTGGCAACAGCTTGCCCAGAGGCGTGTTGCCTTTGCGCTCAATGATGAAGGAATCGCGCCAGCCCTCGGTGGCGGCACCCATGACCTTGCGGGGAATCAGCCTCGTACCGGTACGGTCACTCATCAGTAAGGCCACCCTGGACATGCCCAGTGCACGCTGAATGCCTTCCATGACCATCTGGCACACCTGGTTGATGTCGGGCTTGTCGGTCAGGCATTCGGCCAGGTCCCGCAAGATCTGCAGTTGCAGGTTGGGGTCCTGATGGGTTGGGTCCACCGGCTCGGGTTCGTCCGCCCCCGGGGGCATCGTCTCCGGCAACATTGCCCGGACCTGGGGAATACCCAGGGAGACCGAAATCTTGGACGCCTCCCCGGCATTTACGCGAACCTGATCACGAACCGCCGCCGGCGTCTCGCCCAGTTCCCGGCCCAGTTTGCCCATGATGTTGTCCATGTCGGCACCGCGCCAGCTGGTCTCCGCCAGGCGCGCCATTTCCACCGAGTGCCTGACCAGTCGGGCGGCGCTGGAATTGGCCTTGCCCGCCGACACCACGTCCTTGATAAAGGAGCCCAGCGACCAGGCCTCTACCAGGCCCCGGGTTATTTCACTGAAGGTGGATTTCAGTACGGCTTTTTGCGATGCAAGGGCCGGCTCGCCATCGAGCAGGCGCTGTTCGAGTTCCATGGCCTGCTCCGTGTCGCAGGACCAGAAGGCCAGTTCGCCGATGTTCATCAGCAAGCCGCCGATAAAGACCTCTTCCAGCGCCTGCTCGTTGCGCCGTGGCAACAGGCAACGGGCCTGAACGGCGCCATGCAGGGCCCGGGCGAGGCACTTGAGCAGGTGCGAACGGTCGCTGCGGGCCAGCAGGGTGTCGACGATCAGGGACGAGATGGCCATGGACTTGACCGCATCAAAGCCAATAAGAGTAATGGCCCGACTGACGGTACCGACCTGGGTGCGAGTCTGGTTGTAGAACACGGTGTTGGATAGACGCAGCACCTGGGAGGTCAGCTGGGCATCGTTGAGAATGACCCGGGCGAGCTCATTGACTGTGCTGTTGCTGCTGTCGGTCAGCTCCTGAATGCGTTTCAGGGTATTGGCGAGGACGGGAAGCTCCACCTGGCTCAGGTAGTCGACCCAGGCCTGTGTCGAACTCATTCGTAGCGGGTCTTTAGTTTCGGTTTTAGCCAAAGGACTCTTGCGCCTCCCGTTATTGTTGTAAATTATGCAGCCGCAGTTGGTTGAAAACACTGACCAAAGCTTAGCTTACAGTGCCGCGCCTGCATAAGGTAAGAAAGAACTGTGTTCTTCTGCAAACTGCATTTTTCCGGTTGAAAGCGGTTTAAGTTACACTCACCAGCTTCTGACGCTGCACGGACAGGGCTGCTACGTGATTGAATTTGAGCAGGTTGAAAAATCCTACCAGATTGGCAAGCGGGTCATTCCCGCGCTTCATCCAATCAGTCTGTCCATCCAGACCGGCGAAGTGTTCGGTATTGTCGGCCATTCCGGGGCTGGCAAGTCTACGCTGGTCCGGTTGATCAACCGTCTGGAAGATCCCTCCGGTGGTCGTATTCTGATTGACGGCGAAGACGTCACCGGTTACGACGCGGCCGAATTGCGGGCTTTCCGGCGCAAGGTCGGTATGATCTTCCAGCACTTCAACCTGCTGTCCTCCAAAACCGTCAGTGACAATGTCGGCTTTCCGATGAAAGTCGCCGGTATTTACTCGCGCCGGGAAATCCAGGCGCGGGTGGACGAGTTGTTGAAAAGGGTCGGCCTTGCCGATCAGGCCCGCAAATACCCGACCCAGTTGTCCGGCGGGCAGAAGCAGCGGGTCGGTATCGCCCGGGCCCTGGCCTGCCGGCCCACTGTGCTGTTGTGCGATGAAGCCACCAGTGCCCTCGACCCGCAAACCACCCAATCCGTCCTGCGTCTGTTGGCGGAGATAAACCGGGAGCTTGGCCTGACCATCGTGCTGATCACTCACGAAATGGATGTGGTGCGCCGGGTCTGCGACCGGGTTGCGGTCATGGACTCGGGTAAAGTGGTGGAAATGGGTCCGGTGACCGAGGTTTTCCTGCATCCGCAGCATGCCACCACACGGGATTTTGTGTTCGAGAGCGAGAATATCGACCGGGATGAAATGCACCAGGACATGCAGCAGGCGCTTGGCCGCATCCTGCGCCTGACGTTCAAAGGGGAGGCCACCTACAAACCCCTGCTGGGCCATGTGGCCCGCGAGTCCGGTGTGGATTTCAGCATTCTTTCCGGGCGCATCGATCACATCAAGGAAACCCCTTACGGCCAGCTCACGCTGTCGCTGGTGGGGGGCAATCTGGAACGGGCGATGCAGGCTTTGACCGATGCCGACGTCCATGTGGAGGTGCTGCGCTGATGGAAGAACTGCTGACGAACGTGAACTGGAACGAAATTGGCGGAGCCAGCTGGGAAACCCTGGTGATGGTCGGGCTGTCACTGCTGTTCAGCGTGCTGATCGGTTTGCCGGTGGGGGTGTTGCTGTTCCTGACCGGAAAGCGCCAGCTTCTTGAGCAACCCGTCGCCTACGCGGTGCTGTCCTTTGTGGTCAATATCCTGCGCTCGGTGCCCTTCATCATCCTGCTGATTGTGATGATCCCGGTGACGGTCATGCTTATAGGCACTTCGCTGGGCGTGGCCGGCGCCATACCTCCGCTGGTCGCGGGGGGCGCGCCCTTTTTCGCCCGCCTGGTGGAAACCTCGTTACGGGAGGTGGATCGTGGCATCATTGAGGCAACCCGCGCCATGGGCGCCAGCGTGCGTCAGGTGGTACTCGGGGCCCTGTTGCCCGAAGCCATGCCCGGTATCATCGCCGGTATCACCGTGACGGCGATTACGCTGGTGTCCTATGCCGCCATGTCCGGCGTTGTGGGCGGCGGGGGGCTGGGTGACCTAGCCATACGCTTCGGTTATCAACGATTCCAGACCGACGTGATGATCATTACCGTGGCGCTGCTGGTCATCTTTGTTCAGCTGCTGCAAATGCTCGGTGACCGTCTGGTGCTTTATTTCAGCCGGCGCTAGATTTCGACACCCACATTCGACACCCAAACCAGAGGTTTATTATGAAATTGACTCCGTTTGTTGCCGCCCTCGCGCTGGCCTCGGCATTTTCAGTCCAGGCCGCGGAAAAACTCAGTGTTGCCGCCACCGCCGTGCCTCATGCTGAAATTCTGACATTCATTCAGCCCGCCCTGGCAGAGCAGGGCGTTGAACTGGATGTCAAAGTGTTCACGGATTACGTGCAACCAAACGTTCAGGTCGCCGAAGGCCGGATGGACGCCAATTTCTTTCAGCATCAGCCCTACCTTGAGTCCTTCAACGAGGGCCGTGACACCAGTCTGGTGAGTGTGGTCGGCGTACACATTGAGCCATTCGGAGCCTATTCCCGCAAAATCGACTCACTGGATCAGGTGGAGGAGGGCGCGACCATCGCCATTCCCAACGATCCCACCAATGGCGGCCGCGCCTTGCTGCTGCTTCAGGAAGCCGGCCTGATCACCCTGAAAGACGACAGCAAGATTACGGCCACGCCCCGGGATATTGCGGAAAACCCCAAAAACCTCGAATTCTATGAGCTGGAAGCGGCCACCCTGCCGCGCATTCTTGACCAGGTGGCAGTGGCAATGATCAACACCAACTACGCCCTGGAAGCCGGGCTCAACCCCACCGAAGACGCACTGATCCTTGAAGGCGCCGAGTCGCCTTACGTCAATGTGCTGGTCACGCGGGAAGGCAACAGCGATGACCCCGCCATCCGGAAGCTGGCGGATGCCCTGACATCGGAAGCGGTTCGTGAGTACATCAAGGTCACCTACGAGGGCGCTGTGGTTCCGGCGTTTTAATCAGAGCCGACGCCTGAACCCCAGGAGTTACCCACAAAAAAACCGGCCGGAGCCAGAGCCCCGCCGGTTTTTTTATGCCCGCCCTGGTTACGGCGGCATCCGCGACTTTATTCGCCGCCCCAGTTGGTCTTGGGGTCGGGCGTCATGCGCAGATAGGGCCTGACAGCTTTGTAGCCCTTGGGAAAGCGCTGCTTGATCTCCTGCTCATCCTGCAGGGAAGGTACAATCACAACGTCTTCGCCACGCTCCCAGTTGCCCGGGGTCGCGACCTTGTGTTCTTCTGTCAGTTGCAACGAATCCACTACCCGAAGAACTTCGTTGAAGTTGCGCCCGGTGCTGGCGGGGTAAGTGATCATCAGACGGACTTTTTTGTTTGGGTCAATCACGAACAGCGAGCGCACGGTCAGGGTGGCGCTGGCGTTGGGGTGAATCATGTCATACAGCTGAGACACTTTTTTGTCGTGATCCGCAATGATCGGGAAATTCACCGTGCAGCCCTGGGTCTCGTTGATGTCCTTGACCCAGTCGCCGTGGGATTCGACCGGATCAACACTCAGGGCGATGGCCTTGACGTTGCGCCGCGCGAATTCATCTTTCAGTTTGGCGGTCAGGCCCAACTCCGTGGTGCATACCGGAGTGAAGTCAGCGGGGTGGGAAAACAGAATGCCCCAGCTGTCACCGAGCCACTCGTGGAAGTGGATCGTACCTTCGGTGGAATCCTGTTCAAAATCCGGTGCGGGATCACCCAGACGTAATGTCATAACTACTCCTCCTACATGGAACACAAGCGGCAGCCAGCGACACGCTGCCTGCCTTGTAAAATTACAAATGTGGTTTTTTCGGGCAACGGTTGTTTCGTTTCCCTTTGGCTTCTCGGTACGACCGAGATAGTGCTTTGGCCCTGCAAAACCAAGGGGCTTGAGCCTTTGTATTTAAACTTTCTCGTACTAAAAATATAACACGCAGTATCAGGCCGGAAACTTCCATCAAAGAAAACAGTGGATTTTTCAATGCCCTGATGCCAAAACGGTTGCCGTTGCCCCGGTAACTTTGTGTAAGCATATCATTATGCGGTAAACAGATCGCCGTTGATCGGATAGGCTGAAGGTCTGATACGACAAGAGCGCCGACATGAACATGAAAGAGACGAGTCCAACTGAACCGCAAAGCCGTTACGTCCATGCCAACGGCCTGGCCTTTTGCGTCGAAACCCGGGGCGACCCCTCAGGAGAGCCGGTGCTTTTTATTATGGGTCTGGCCGCCCAGCTGACGCTCTGGCCGGAAAATCTGCTGAACATTTATGCCGAGGCGGGTTACCGGGTGATCTGTTTCGACAACCGCGATATCGGACTGTCCAGCCATATTGACGAGCGTCTGACAGGCCATCCGATCATGGTGATGGCCAGGCACCGCCTCGGCATGTCGATTGATGCCCCCTATACGCTCCATGACATGGCGGAGGACACCGCCTGCCTGATCGAGGCTCTGGACCTGGACAGTGTCCACGTTGTGGGGGTTTCCATGGGTGGCATGATCGCCCAGTTACTGGCGGCTATTTTCCCGGCGCGGGTTCGCAGCCTGACGCTGATAATGACCTCTACGAACAGTCCAAAGCTGCCCCTGCCAAAGCCTGGAGTGATCCTGAAGCTTGCCGGCATGAGTGCAAAAGGCCTCGATGAAGAGACCGTCGTCGAGCGTGGGCTGATGTTCTGGAATGTTATAGGGAGTCCTGACTACCCGCCCCGGGAAGAGGAACTCCGTGCCCGGCTTCTGCGGGATTACCGCCGCAGCTTTGATCCCGCTGGCATTCGGCGTCAGATGCGGGCGATCATGGCCACAGGTAGCTTGACGTCCACCACCCGTCGCATCAACGCCGATACTGTGATCATCCACGGCAGCGACGATCCTCTCATCAGGCCTGTGGCGGCAGACGAGCTCAAGGACTTGCTCCCCCATGCCCGCCTGGAGAAGATCAGAGGCATGGGCCATGATTTGCCGGAAGCGCTCCTGGCGGATATCGCGGCTATCAGCCTGGCGGTGATCAGCGGCGGGCGGGTCGCGCCCGAGCGGGAATTGTCCGGCGTCCCGAGCGGGGCAGAATGACGGAACCTACCAGGTGCCCGTGTTTTCCATACTCAGCCAGGGCTCTCGGGGTTCCAGTGGCTCACCTTTTTGCAGCAGCTCAATGGAAATGTTGTCCGGCGAGCGAACAAACGCCATGCGGCCATCCCTGGGCGGCCGATTGATGACCACGCCGCCTTTTTGCAGGTGCTCACATAAGTCATAGATGTTATCCACCCGATACGCCAAGTGACCAAAGTTGCGGCCGCCGCCGTACTCTTCCGGGTCCCAGTTACAGGTTAATTCAATCATGGGTGCGCCATCCTCCAGGGCGCGCTCACGGTCTTCCGGAGCCGTCAGGAATACCAGGGTAAAGCGCCCGCGCTCACTGTCTCGCCGCCGCACTTCCTCCAGCCCCAAAAGGTCGCAATAAAACTTGAGGGACGCATCCAGGTCGCTGACGCGAATCATGGTATGAAGGTATTGCATTGACAGGCTCCTTATTCGAGCTTGAGAGAATGATGACGAAAACCATGCAGGTTACTGTATGCTGATACAAACTGTACTGTAAGTCGTGCGGGATCATGAACTGGTGGCGAGAGCGCTGGCCAGTTCTTTGTCGCTATCGCAGTTATTTCTATTTTGTATTTCGCGTTTATGCCCCCTATTGCCTAGGGTTAGAAAACAAAAGTCCGGCTTTTATTGAAGGAGGGAGCCTGATGCGCTCAGTCAAAGCGTCCGATGTCATGTGGAACCATATTGAACCAATCCGCTGCGGCACTCCTTTGACCAAGGTGGTTAAAATCCTCCTGACCAATCATGTCAGTGGCCTGCCTGTCGTGGACTCACGGCGCAAGGTTCTGGGTTTCGTGTCGGAACAGGATTGTATTCATGCTCTCTTGGTGAGTAGCTACCACGGCGAAGGCGATCCGGTTGTGGACGATGTGATGTTTAAAGAGCCGATCACCATCAGCCCCGAAATGGACATTGTGGACGTGGCCCAAAATCTGGGGCATGGCAAACCCAAAGTCTTTCCGGTCGTCGATCACGGCCGGTTGGTGGGTATCGTAACCCGCACAGCGATACTGGCCGAACTTGCGCGCTCGGTCATGGATTTGCCCAAGCATATAACCGCGGAATGAGATGACCGCGCCTGTGCCGGCCCTTTTGTCCGCAGGTCAACCGATAAACCCATTTAGTTACCGAAAAGGGATAAACATTAATGAAATCACGTGCTGCGGTTGCCTGGCAAGCCGGTAAACCACTCTCGGTTGAAGAGGTGGATGTCGAGGGCCCCAAAGCCGGAGAGGTGCTGGTGAGAGTGGTTGCTACCGGCGTCTGTCACACCGATGCTTTTACGTTGTCCGGCGCTGACCCGGAAGGCAATTTCCCGGCAATACTCGGTCATGAGGGCGGCGCCATTGTGGAAGAGGTGGGGCCGGAGGTCACATCCCTCAAACCCGGCGACCACGTCATACCCTTGTACACGCCGGAATGCGGCCAATGTGATTTTTGTCGCTCCGGCAAAACCAACCTGTGCCAGGCCATCCGCACCACCCAGGGCCAGGGCCTGATGCCCGACGGCACCTCCCGGTTCTCCAGTAACGGCAAGCAGATCAAGCACTACATGGGCACCTCCACGTTTTCCGAGTACACCGTAATGCCGGAAATCGCCCTGGCCAAAATCAGCAAGGAGGCCCCGCTGGACAAGGTCTGCCTGCTGGGCTGCGGTATCACTACCGGCATTGGTGCGGTCCTGAACACCGCCAAGGTTGAGCCGGGCGCCAGCGTAGCGGTGTTCGGCATGGGCGGAATCGGCCTGAGTGTGGTCCAGGGTGCGGTAATGGCGAAGGCAGGCCGCATCATTTGCGTCGACATCAACGAAGACAAGTTCGAAATGGCCCGCATGTTGGGTGCGACCGACTTCGTCAATCCGAAAAACTACGACCGGCCCATTCAGGAAGTCCTGGTTGAACTCACCAAGGGCGGTGTGGACTATTCCTTTGAGTGTATCGGTAACGTGGATGTTATGCGCTCGGCCCTTGAGTGTTGTCATAAGGGGTGGGGCGAGTCCATTATTATCGGAGTGGCTGGCGCCGGTGAGGAAATCTGCACCCGGCCATTCCAGCTGGTCACCGGACGGGTCTGGCGTGGCAGTGCGTTTGGCGGCGTGAAGGGCCGCACCGAGTTGCCCGGCTATGTCGATCGCTATATGAATGGCGAAATCAAAATCGATCCAATGGTGACCCACACGATGCCATTGGAAGACATCAACACTGCCTTTGACCTGATGCATGAAGGCAAGAGCATTCGGTCAGTGGTGATATTCTGAGGCGAACCATGGAACAGATTGCCAGCAACCTGAGTTTCGACGGCGAACATCGGCGTTACCGGCACCGTTCCGAAGTACTCGACTGCGAGATGGAATTTTCGGTGTTTCTGCCACCCAAAGCGGTCAAAAACACGCCACAACCGGTGCCTGTGCTTTACTGGTTGTCGGGCCTGACCTGCACGGACCAGAATTTCATGCAAAAAGCCGGCGCCCATCGCCGCGCCGCGCAACTGGGCATGGCGATTGTCTGCCCGGACACCAGTCCCCGAGGCGTGAATCTGCCCGGCGAAGATGACAGTTATGATTTCGGCAGCGGTGCCGGGTTTTATCTCAATGCGACTCAGGAGCCCTGGTCCCGGCATTACCGGATGCACGATTATGTCGTGGAGGAGTTGCCCGCGCTGGTGGAAAAATCACTGCCGGTATCGCACCTGAGGTCCATCAGCGGCCACTCCATGGGGGGCCATGGCGCCTTGGTAGCGGCCCTGAGAAACCCGGGCCGCTATGCGTCGGTGTCGGCCTTTGCGCCCGTCTGCCACCCTTCGGAATGCCCGTGGGGAATCAAGGCATTTTCCGGTTACCTGGGCGAGGACCGCGAAGCCTGGGCAGAATGGGACGCCACTTTACTGGTGCCCGGCGCGCCCGAGAAGTTGCAGTTGTTGATCGACCAGGGCACAGCGGATGACTTTCTGTCGGAGCAACTGCATCCGGAAACATTGGCGGATACCTGTGAAAAGGTTCATCATCCCGTTCGCCTGAGAATGCATCGGGGCTATGACCACAGTTACTTTTTTATCGCTTCGTTTATTGATGAGCATCTTGACCATCACGCCCGCGCGCTCGGGATTACCGGCAGCTGAGCGCGTTGAAATCACGCCTTAGCTCGGCCAGCTGGCCGGTAAGGTGACGGCGTTGCTCCCTGTCCGCGGTGGCCAGCAGATCGGCCGCGAGGTCAGTGAGCGCGGCCCGGCTGTCTGCGGCCATGGCGCGATAGGGAGCTCCCATGACGTTCCCCGGGCTTTGGATCAAACCCTCGATGCGGTCGGTAAAACCGGCGCTTTTGCGGTCTGCCAGTGCCTCTAGCAAAGCCGCTTGCCAACGCTCACGACTTTCCAGCCAGACACGCGTCTGGTCACCGCGCTCGCGGTTCCAGGTTGCGATCAGCTGGCGCTGCGGGTTGTTCAGGTTTCCCAACCGTTTTTCGGCGCGCTCGCGGACACGCTCGGCCCGCGCCAGGCGCTGCTTTCTTGGGTCGGGATTGAGATATTCCTGCTCTTTTTCGCGCTGATCCTCCGCCATCGACTGTGTCAGTTCTTCGATCTGGCTGTCGTTCAGGCTCGCCAGCAGACTGACTGCAGCTGGCGTTACGGCCACTAAAAGACTGTCCAGGCGCTGGAAAAGCTCAGCCTGATGGCGGGCAATCTTGCTGTGGTTCAGGGCGCCGGTTGCGACTCCGGTTTCCAGATCGGTCAGCCACCGACTGTAACGGGGCAATTCTTCCCGGCAATGCCACTGCAGGAGTTCGTCGATGTCCCGCTCCAACTGGCCGCGCTGAGCGCTGCTGAGCGTGACATAATCCTCCACCCACCAGACGATGCCCCAGTCAGCGTAACGGTAGGCCAGACGAGTCGAGCTGCAGCCCGCTAGAATCACCAGCAGAAGAAATATGGCGCCCGCGCCGGCGGCGCGCCTGAAGCCGGGTGCCATTAGTCTTCCAGGCCGCAGGACTGACAGCCATAACGCCGATCGTAGCGCCGGTCAGCCCAGAGTTCGTAGACCCGTTTTGCCACGGTGTGAATGCCGGGCCACAGGAGCGGTTTGAACAACCAACCAAATCCGGTGTGGGACCATGCCCGCACATTGGCTTCAAGGCCGATGCGCCAGGTGCCGTCCTCGGTCAGCAGGTGCAGACGCCGAAGCAGGCTCTCGCGGGACGGCTGCTCCGCCCCGGCTTCCGGTGGCTGGTGAATGTCGGCAAACGCGAGATTCCCCGATTGCAGACGTTGGAGCGTTGTGATTTCCCGCCGGCAAAGCGGGCAGCGGCTGTCGTAATATAATGTATCCATAGGCACCTCCGGGTGACACGTAAGCCATTATACGCTCTGATAGCGGCGCTGGATGTTGCTGTCAGGTTGATGAGGGCATCTGCAGCAACACTTTGCCGGCGTTACTGTTGTTCTGGACATAGGCCAGGGCCTTGTCAGCTTCAACAACAGGCCAGGCCTGATCGATGACCGGGGAAATTTCGCCACTGCTTAATTTTGGCCAGACCACTTCATAAAGCGCGTCCAGAATCTCGCCTTTGACCGCCACAGGCTGGGCGCGCAGGGTTGAGCCAATCAGACGCTGACGCTTGACCAGCATGAGGCCGAGGTCTACCTCAGCTTTCAGCCCGCCCATCAAACCGATCAGGACAATGCGCCCACCCGGTTCCAGTACTTTCTGGTCCTCGCCAATGTAGCTGCCGCCAACCGGGTCGAGCACCATGTCGACACCGCCCCAGTCTTTGACTGCGTCGACAAAACTGCCTTGGTGACGGTTCCAGGTGGCATCGGCACCCAGACGGCGGCAAAGCGCCAATTTGTCATCGCTGCCGGCTGTGGCAAATACCGGGTTACCCATGGCCCTGGCCAGTTGTATCACTGCCGTGCCCAGGCCGCTGGCCGCTGCGTGCAGCAGCACACGCTGACCGGGGACCAGTGCGGCCTCCATATAAAGGTTAAGCCAGGCCGTCGCGAAGACTTCCGGAAGGGCGGCCGCCTGCTTCAGGTCCAGCCCTTGCGGTATGGGTAGAACCTGAGCGGCTGCCACCACAACCTGCGAGGCATAGCCGCCGCCGGTGAGCAGGGCGCATACCGGATCACCGGCCTTGAAGTGAGTGACGTTGGCACCCACTTCGGCGATGGTTCCGCTGATTTCCAGCCCCAGAATGTCCGAGGCGCCGGGCGGCGGCGGGTACTGCCCCGCTTTTTGCATCAGATCGGCGCGGTTGACCCCGGCCCAGGCCACGCGGATGCGGACTTCGTCCTCGTCCGGGCCCGGCAAATCCGGATGAGGTTGCCAGCTTAACCCGTCATCAGTCACCGCAATTGCTTTCATGGTGTTAACAGTCCCGGACTCTGGTCGCTCCTGTTCACTTGCCCAGCGCTTCCAGCACGGCTTCCGCGGTGGCGGCTGAGGAAGGCGGGTTCTGGCCGGTGATCAACTTACCATCCACGACCACATAGGATGCCCAGTCGTCGCCGCGGCTGTAATGAGCGCCGTTCTCCTTCAGCATGTCCTCCACCAGAAAAGGCACCACATCGGTCAGTTGCACCGCTTCCTCCTCGGTATTGGTGAAACCGGTGACCTTACGGCCGCTGACCAGGGGCTGGCCGGTGTTGCTACGGGGATGTTTGAACACCGCCGGGGCATGGCATACCGCCGACACCACGATATCCCGTTCGACCGCGTTTTCGATCAGCGCAATGGTCGCCGGATCTTCTGCAAGGTCCCAAAGTGGCCCGTGACCACCCGGGAAAAACACGGCGTCATAGGAATCGACAGGCACATCGATGAGCTTGCGCGTATTGGCCAGCGCTTCGCGTGCCTCGGCATCTTTTTTGAAACGCTCGGTGGTTTCGGTGAGGGCGTCTTCGGCTTCGCTGTTAGGGTCCACCGGAGGTTGTCCGCCCTCGGGCGATGCCAGAGTCACGTCGGCGCCAGCATCCTTGAAGACATAGTAGGGCGCGGTGAATTCCTCCAGCCAGAAGCCGGTTTTGTGGCCGGTATCGCCCATTTCGGAATGGGACGTGAGGACCATTAAAATATTCATGAAACGCTCCTTGCGTTCGATTGACGCATTCAAGGTGTTAGGCAGACTGTCCGACTCAGGTCTG
The DNA here is from genome assembly GCA_018334495.1 of Oleiphilaceae bacterium. GTDB lineage: Bacteria > Pseudomonadota > Gammaproteobacteria > Pseudomonadales > Oleiphilaceae > Marinobacter. Next base: position 23,100 of record JAGXLV010000021.1, on the reverse strand, counting down.
TTCTACTGTCACGAACGCCAAAGTCCGACCGGCTGCCAGAAAATTGATGACAGTGAGTACGCTCGGAATTGAATCTGTATCACCGGTGTGTCCGGCCTGGGTAACGTCTGTGGCGACACCCTCTAGCGAAGGCCTGCCTGAGGGTTGGTAAATTGCGGTGACGGTGACCTGTTTCAAGGGAGGCGTTCCGTGGATTAGGGGATTAACCCGGGTTACTCAAAACCCCAGAGCTGACTGAAATCCATGGAGGGCAGAATGGTGACATCTTCAACCGCGCGAATGTTGAAGTCCAGCAGGCTGCAATCGCGCTTTTCTGCTTGGCCATAGAGCCGACCATTGGCAGCGATTACGGCCTGGGCCATGTGGCTGCCGTAGGCGCCAGAGCGATGAGTAATCACAGCAATCTCGTTGTTGAACAGCCGCACCAGTGACCCCGGCGGATAGGGCGTGAGGATGTTCAGAAGCCCCTTGTAGATGACCGGCCGGGGCTGTTCGCGATAGGCGTCGCGAATGGACTCCATGGCCTGGCCCACATTGAACCGCTCGCGGTACCCGCGGCGGGTGATCATGGCGGTGTAGGCTTCTGCCAACGCCAAAATGCGCGCTTCGAACAGGATGTCCTTGTCGGTCAGGCCGGCGGGATAGCCCGAGCCGTCGTGACGCTCATGGTGCTGCTCGATGATCCCCAGCAGCCGGGGGTTGTCTATGCCTGCCTCTTGCAGGGCCTTGATGCTGAGCAAGGGGTGCCTGCGAATGACCTCGCGCTGCCTGGCGCTGAGGCCTTTGGGGGAGTTGTTGAGCTGATCGAGAAACGGCAGTAGCGCGAGATTAGCCGTCAGCGCTGCACCTATGAGCACCAGGCGACGCTTCTCGTCCAGGCCAAGCTGCACCGCGACAAAATGGCAAATAATGGCGTAAAACAGTGTCTGTTCGTTGGCGGTTGGCTGCACCGAATATAAATGCACCAGCGCGAGACAGGGGTCCGGTGCCTCCTGACAGATCCGGTCAATCAGGCGAGCTAACCCGTTCAGGCGCTTTCGCGCCAGTGGCTCTCGCTTGGTGATGGTCGTCAGTGTGGTTTCCAGGGCCTTGAGGAGAGCCGGGTAGTCGACAAAGGGATTGCGGGCCCGGGTGTCTTCAATGGTTTCAGGGTCGGCTTCTTCTGCCTCCATTTCCCGTGGTTGGAACAGGCCCTGCTTGAAGAGACGTTCAAGCTGCATTTCATTCTGGATAACATACCCCTGCCTCAGCAGAATGCTGCCTTCGGCATCGAAAACAGTCCAGGGCAGGGGTTTACCGACGATCAAGGCGCCGGGGGCCACTCGCACATGCTTGGTCACACTTGATCCCGTATTACCTTTTTGAAACTGGATGGACAGCCACTGACCCAGGCTCGCTGTTCGGCGGCTAGTGTAAACGAGGAGGTGCCCGGCCAGCTAGAGCAAACTTTCGCACACACTTTCAGGCGAATGCGCGAACTTCCGGCGAAGCCTTGCTGACAAGATAGACCTGATAGTTGGCAAAGGGCAGGGGCTTGCTGAAATAAAAACCCTGCAGAAGATCGCAACCATTTCTGCTGAGAAAGGCGGCCTGTGCCTCGGTTTCCACACCCTCCGCCACAACATTCAGGGTCAGGTGATGAGCCATCGAAATCACTCCCAGGGTGATGGCCGAATCGCATTTATCGCGGATTACGTCGTTGATGAACGAGCGGTCGATCTTGAGTTTGGTGGCCGGAAGAATCTTGAGGTAGCCAAGGCTGGAAAACCCCGTGCCAAAGTCATCAATGGACAGGCCTACGCCGAGGGCCTTGATCCCGTTCAGGATCTGAATGAGCTCGTTGGTATCCTGCAGCATGACCGATTCAATAATTTCGAGATCCAGGAACTCGGGCTCAAGGCCGGACTTCAGCAAGGCACTCTCTACCGTCGCCAGAAACTGCGTCTGGCGCAGTTGCAACGGCGAGACATTCACCGACACCACATGGTCCCGGTAACCGGCATCGTGCAATGTTTTATTGTCCCGGCAGGCCTGTTCCAGCACCCAGGCACCGAGAGGGATGATCTGGCCCGTGTCTTCCGCGATGGGTATGAACTCGCCGGGCGAAATCAGGCCCCGTTCCGCATGTTCCCAGCGAACCAGAGCTTCAGAGCCTCGGACCCGGCCGGTCTGCCCATCAACTAATGGCTGATAATGAACCACCAGTTGCTCGTTTTCGATGGCGCGCTGCAACTCATTGCGCAGTATGACCTTTTGGTTTGCATCCTGGTTCCACTCGCCGGCATACCAGTGATAGGTGTTGCGCCCCGCTTCCTTGGCCTTGTGCATGGCCATTTCCGCCTGCTGAACAAGGTTGGAGGGTGTGGCCAGGTTGCCGTCACTGAGCGCGATGCCAATGCTGGCGGTGAGCCGAAGTTTTTCAGTGTCGGCCAGGTAGGGTTTGGCCAGATCAGCCAGGATCGCCTCGACAATGCCGACCACGTCTTCGCCGCGGGCCAGGTCGGGTAATAACACAGCGAACTCGTCCGCTTCCATTCTCGCCACCGTGTCGCCGGGACGGATCCGATCTTTAATGCGGCTGGCCACTTCCATCAGCATCTTGTCGCCGACGCCATGACCGAGCGAATCGTTGATGGGGCGAAAATTGTCCATGTCGAGAAACAGGACTGCCAGTTTGCGCTGATAACGTGTCGCTATGCGAGTGGCCTGCTCCAGGCGGTCGCCAAACAGTGCCCGGTTGGGCAGGCCGGTCAACACATCATGGCTGGCGTTATAGGCCAGTTCGCTTTCGGCGCTGCGCTGGGCTGAAATGTCGTTCTGGATTCCGATGAAATGGGTTACTGCGCCGTTTTCATCGGGCACCGGCGAGATATAGAGATCGTTCCAGAAAGGCGTCCCGTCCTTGCGGAAGTTTTTCAGCACCAGCCGGATGTCTTCATTCCTGCTCAGTGCGTGTCGGATGTCCGCCACGCCGGGCTGGTCAGATTCTTGACCTTGCAGAAAACGGCAATTCCAGCCTATGACTTCCGCACTGGTATAACCCGTTATTTGTTCAAACGTCGGGTTGATGTAAACGATGGGCATATCCGGTGCGATAGCGTCGACAATGACGATACCATTGGAACTGGCTTCCAGGCTGCGGCGCATCAATTTGAGCTGGCGGTCTTTTCTGACCCGGGAGGTTACGTCCCGCAGCGAGACCAGGCGCATGGTCCTGCCCTTCCAGTCAGTCGGGGCGGTTTGGGTTTCAACCCATATTTCCTGCCCCCTGGCGTTTGTCAGGGACCACTGTGAAAGCTTGTCGCCTTTCGCGTCAGGGACCTCCAGCCTCAAATCCGCAAGGCCTGTGTTGGGGGCCATCAGCAGGTGCTCGGCGGCCCGGTTGGCAAAGTGTGCCTGGCCTTCCGCATCAATCACCAGCGTGGCGTCTCGCAGGTCGGTCAGAAGCTGAAGAAAGGCCTTCTCGCTGTGACTGGCGCGCTTCAGATACTGAATTTTTTGCCGGAGATCAACCACCATCATGAGCTGGCGTGTGGCGCCTGCGACACTGATGTTGTGGCGGGTGACTCGCACCGGGAGCAGGTCACCGGACCGGGTTTTGTGGAGGGTCAGGATGCCGTTGCTGTCGGCTTGAAGCGAGCCCGACAGTTCGGCCGGCCAGCAATAGGCGGCTTGCTGCTCAGGTGACGCCTCAAGATCGGTCAATGACAGGCCTGCCATTTCGTCAAGGCTGTAATCATAAAGCGTAACGGCCGCTTTGTTGCCGGCCAGCACATCCTGGGTTTGCGTCGCGACCAGACACAGAGGTTCCGGATTTTCATTGAACATCAGTCGGTAATCGCTTTCGCTACGACTCAGCCTGGCGATGGCACTGGCCCGATCAACCGCGTAGCGCAGGCTGCGCGCCAGCCCGTGGGCATCGACCAGGCCCTTGACCAGGTAGTCAGCCGCACCCAATTCAACGGCCTGGGTATCAAGCATTTCGTCACCCTGGCCGGTCAGAAGTATGGCCGGCGTCTCCACCCCGGCCATCTTGGCGTCCTTGATAAGCTCCAGTCCTGAGTCCGGCCCCAGCCTGAGGTCCACCAGGGCGACGTCGTAATGACCCTCTTTCAGTCGTGCCATAGCCTCATCGTAGTGACTGACCCAGTCCATCTGATAGCGACCGGATAAGCCGTCGTCGAGCAGATAACGGGTAATCAGGGCATCGTCCTCATCGTCTTCGATGAGAAGAATATTCAGGTGCGCGTCGATTTCAGTCGTCATCGTCTGTCCGGTTCGGTAGTTCTGAAGTTTCAAGCCAGTAGTGTCGAAGGCTGTTCACCACCTCCAGCAAACCCGTGAAGGTGGCCGGCTTTACGACAAAGGAATTGCCGCCGTTATCGTAGCTTTCAAAGACGTCGGCGTATTCACTTGATGTGGTGAAAATCACCGTGGGAATGCGCCGGAAGTCCGGATTGTTTTTGATCTCGGCGAGAGCCTCGCGGCCATCCTTCAATGGCATGTTCAGGTCCAGCAGGATCAGGCCGGGCATGGGACAGGCCTCGTCATTATCAAAAGGAGCCTGTCGGTGCAGGTACTGCATCAACTGTTCGCCATCATGGACGTATTGAAGATCGCAGGTGAGGTCGCTTTCGCTGAACGCATCGGCGATCAACAGACGGTCGTCCGGATCGTCTTCTGCGACCAGAATGGTGATGGGGTCCGGTGTCATCATAAGAGTGGCCTGAAGTCAGACAATGAAGGGAACCTGATCTGAAACGACGTACCTTTACCCGGTGTGCTTTGAGCGCTTATTTCGGCCTGGTGTCGGGTAACGATCTTTTTGGCAATAGCCAGACCGATACCCGTACCGGAAAACCGCTGTATTGGGTTGAGTCGTTGAAAAGGAAGAAAAATCTTATCGGTGTATTTGACATCGAAGCCGATGCCGTTGTCGTCTATGCAAAGCGTCCAGCCGTCATCCGTTTCTTCTGCCGCATAAACTGACACGCTTGGTATCTGCCCGGGTTGATGAAACTTGATGGCGTTACTGAGCAGATTCTGAAACACCTGTCGCATCTGTCTGGCGTCACCCTGGAAGGGCGGTAGCTCAGTCACATTCACTGAAGCCTGCTCCGCGGCAATGGTGGACTCCATATCCGAGAGCACAGCGGCGATAATCTCGTTGGTATCGCAACGGCTGAAAGGCTTTCCCCGGGTGCTGACCCGGGCATAGGCCAGAAGATCCTGAATCAGAACCTGCATACGCCTGGCGGCTGACTGCATGCGGGCAATGTAATCCCGGTCCGTGTCGGTCAGATGCTCCGATTTCAGCACAAGCCGGTCGGAGAATGTCTGGATCTTACGCAGGGGCTCCTGCAGGTCGTGGGAGGCGACGAAGGCGAAATCCTGAAGCTCTTCATTACTGCGCTGCAGTTCCGCCATGGTTTCATCGAGCCGCTTTTTGGCATGGTGCACTTCGGTCACATCGCGCCCAACGCAGAACAGGGTCTGATTGAGCGACGACCATTCGGCGGTCCACATGACATAGACCTTCCTGCCGTCACCATGACAGCAACGGGTCTCAAAATTGTCGCGTGAGCGGCCGCTGATCAGGTTTTGAACAGCGTCCCGGATCGATTCACGGTCTTCGCTGATGACCCGGTCCCAGAAAGCGGTGCCCACCAATTCGCCCGGGTTGTAACCCAGTATCTCGTCGCTCGCCGGGCTCACGGACTGAAAAATACCCTCGCCATCCACCGAGCAGAGCATATCCTTGGAGAACTCCAGGATACGACCGTTCAGTTCACGGAGATGGCGCTCTTCGTTCAGATAAAAGGTCAGCGCGTTGTTGGCAATTTCCAACTCGTCATTGCGTTTGCCGGACAGCCGCCAGAGGTAGAGGCTGATGCCAGCAAGCACCGCCAGCAGTGTCATCAAGAGCAGCATGACGGGGGAAAACTGGAACTTGCCTCCGGGCAACCGGCCGCTGGCCATCAGCACGGCCAGACCGCTCAGAACAAAAAGTCCAACGGCAATTGCTATTCTGTATTTACTCATTGAGTTCCTGTGGACGCAGTACAGCGAAGGCTGTCGTCGGTGTTGGTCTGGCAGTTCCCTGTCTCAATGCTGTGGGTCAGTTTGGAAAAATCATAAGGACTGCCTTTCAAGCTTGGTATGTTGGAATAGACGCAGCCGGTGGGGTAATTGACCTCATGGTCGACGCCGGCAGCGGCCTGTCCGATGGCGGCCGGTTTTCCGGTCTGCAGAAGCTACGTGTTGACGCGTGCCACTCGGGCCTTAAATCGCTCACAATTGAAGGGGAAGCTACTGTCTTGCTGCATAAATCAAGCACGCTATTGAAACTGCTTTCAGATTCGCGATCCGAGCAATTTTTAAGAAGTAGAACGGAGTTGACATTGGATATGACTATAAATGAGATAGATGATTTCTAACATAGTGCAACCTGTGCAAGACCGTGTCGTTTTGTATCCTGATCAATGCACTATCAAGCCCGCGCCCGTGAGAAGCTCAGCCGGGATGGGATCTGACCCGCGTAAACAGAAAAAGCCTTGTGCCCAGAAGCAGGCTGGCGGACACCAGACCTGTGGTGAGGCCCACCCAGAAACCGGCGGCGCCCATGGCGGGAATCAGCCAGTCAGTGAAGGTCAGAATATACCCCAGAGGCATACTCAGCGCCCAGAATGAGAAAAGCATGATCATCATGGGCATGCGGGTATCCTTGTAACCCCGCAGGGCGCTGATGCAGGTGACCTGAATTACGTCCGCTACCTGGAAGGCGGCCGCAAAAACCAGCAGTACAATGGTGACGTTCTGCACCGCCGGGTCGGTGGTGTAGAGGCTGGCGACCGGTTCCGAAAACACGAACAGTGTGGTGCCGAAAAACAGCGCGATGCTGGCGGCCAGAATCAGAGAACTCCGGCTCAGCAGATGCGCGGTCGCCGGCGCCCCGGCACCGATCAGAAAACTCACCCGCAGCGTCAGCGCCATGCCAATGCTCAGGGGCACCATGAACAGCAAGGACACCACGTTCAGCGCAATCTGGTGGCCGGCCACGATCACCGGCCCCAGAGGCGCGAGGAACAGAGCAATCACGCAGAACATGCTGGCTTCCACGAAAATGGTGAAACCGATGGGTACGCCCAGGCGCAGAATCCGGACAATGCTGGCCCAGTCCGGCCGGGTGCGTTCGGCCAGCAGGTGAAAGCTGCGAAAAGTCGCGCTCCGGTTCAGGTAGACGAGAAGCGCCAGGGCCGCGATGCCGTTGGACAGTGACGTCGCCCAGCCGCAGCCGACGCCGCCCATGGCGGGCAGCCCCAGCTTGCCGTAAATGAAAATATAGTTGAGTGGCAGGTTGATTAGGGTGCCAAGCACCGAAAAAGCCATGATGACCTTGGTATGACCGAGCCCATCCGTGAGACCGCGCAGGGCGGCTATCAGCAGCATGGCCGGCACACCCCAGGCAAAAGCGTTCAGATAACCCTGGCTGATGGCGGCGGTTTCGGTATCCAGGCGGAACAGATCAAGCACCGGCCGCACGTTGATCAGCAACAGAATCATCAGCACCGACGCCACCGCTGCAATGTAGAGCCCCTGCCAGGTGACCGGCATGATGCGGTCAAAATCCCGACCGCCCCGGTAGCCCGAAATAATCGGCTGCAAGGCGCCCAGCATCCCCATGAACAAAAGGAACAGCGGCATCCACAGGCTGCTGCCGATGCCCACGGCGGCCAGGTCCTCGGCACTGGCGTGGCCGGCCATCACCGTATCAATCACGCCGTTAGCCATCTGGGCGAGTTGCGCGACCAGTATGGGGCCGCCCAGTAAGGCCAGAGTGCGCCACTCTGACAGTGTGCGCTGAACCAGCGACTGTCTTGGCTCTGGAATGGGCTGGTGGGTCTCGTCCAAGATGAATGAATCTCTGGTGTATAGGCTTTACAGGGGCGCGAGTATACCGGAACGCCGCCTGCGATATGAGGGTCGTGGCAGAAACCTGTCCCGGCGGTGGGGCGAGGGTGCCGGCCCTGAGCCGTGTTTGCCGCCCCAAGACCGGCATTGGCGGCACCGGTTTGCTCGTTGGAATGTGCTAAAGTGCGGGCTTTGCAACCCGGGGCAGTCAAGGTAAAGCGCGTACATGCAACGATCTATTGGACCATTAGCGCTGCTGGCCGTGCTGGCCGCCGCCTCGCTTTTGCTGGCGGTAATGGTCGGCAGTGTGGCCATCCCGTTTTCCGAGCTGACCGCGGTGGCTCTGGGTCAGGGCAATCCTCTTCATCAGACCCTGATTTTTGAACTGCGGTTGCCCCGGGCGCTCGCGGCGCTGGCAACCGGCGGCCTGCTGGCGGTGGCCGGGGCCCTGATGCAGGTTCTCCTTCGTAACCCGCTTGCCGATCCCTACGTTCTGGGTATTTCCGGCGGTGCCGCAGTGGGCGCCTTGCTGGCCATGCTCGCGGGGCTGGGCACTTTCGTGGTGTCCGGCTCGGCCTTTGCCGGCGCGCTGTTGTCGACGCTCCTGGTTTTTGGTCTGGCCCACGGCACCGGCAGCTGGACGCCGACACGCCTGTTGCTGACCGGCGTGGTGGTGGCCGCCGGCTGGGGCGCGGTGATCACGCTCATGCTGGCGGTCAGCCCCGCGGAACAACTGCCCGGCATGCTCTACTGGTTGATGGGTGACCTGACTTATGCCAACAGTCCGGCGGCGCCTTTACTGGTGTTGCTGGTGCTTTGTCTGCTGCTCCTGCCTCTGGGCCGGAGCCTCAACGTTCTGGCCCGGGGTTCATTACAGGCCGCCGCTTTGGGCGTCTCGGTGCGGCCGCTGGAATGGCTGGTCTACATCATGGCCAGCCTGGTGACCGCGGTGGCAGTGACCACGGCAGGCAGCATCGGATTCGTGGGCCTGATTGTGCCCCATATGCTGAGGCTGGTGCTGGGTAACGACCAGCGCCTGATTCTGCCCGCCTGCGCACTCGCCGGCGGCACTCTGCTGGTGCTGGCGGATACCCTGGCGCGGACCATTATTGCACCGGAACAGCTCCCGGTGGGAGTGATCACCGCGCTTCTGGGTGTGCCCGCTTTCCTGTTTCTCCTGTACCGGAGCCGCTGATGACTGTACTGAGAGCGCACCAACTGGTGATTCGGATCCCCGGGCGGGCGTCTGGTTACCCTCTGGACCTGGCCTTCGAGCCTGGCCAGACCTGGGGCGTACTGGGTCCCAATGGGGCTGGCAAGTCCACTCTGCTGCACACCCTGGCAGGGCTGCACGCGCCCCGTGCGGGCCAGGTCAGTCTCGATGGCGATGATGTGGGCCACCTTTCCCGGCGTGCGGTGGCGAAGAAACTGGGCCTGCTGTTCCAGGATCGTCATGACGGCTTTCCCGCCACCGTGACTGAAACCACGCTCATCGGCCGCCACCCCTTTCTGTCGCCCTGGCAGTCGGAAACCGCAGAGGACCTGGCTATGGTTGACGAGGCACTGGCCACTCTGGGTCTGTCGGAATTGGCGGATCGGCTGGTCAGCACTCTGTCCGGCGGCGAGCGTCAGCGGGTGGCCCTGGCGACGCTACTGACACAGACACCTTCCGTCTGGCTTGCCGACGAGCCCACCAATCACCTTGACCTGCACCACCAGGTGGAAACCATGGCCCTGTTGTCAAAGCAGGCATGCCGGGGCGGCACGGTGGTCATGTGCCTGCACGATCTCAACCTCGCCGCCCGCTGGTGTGACCATATTCTTTTACTCTATGCCAATGGCGATGCCTGTTGGGGCACGGCGGCGGACATGCTGGTTCCAGAGGCGTTAGAGACACTTTACGATCAGGCCCTGACGGTTGCCGAGATTGACGGCTCACCGGTGTTCGTGCCCCGAGCGTGAATTTCCGCTTTTAAGTTGGCATCACGCTTGCCGTGCTGGCAAAATCCCATCCCGACACCGGTCACTCGTGTATTAGCGGCCATCCAATCAGATAACGCGGACAGGACACCCCCATGACAGACTCCAACGCCCAGCCCCATCGAGCCCAGTGGTCGTCAAGACTCGCTTTCATTCTGGCCGCAACCGGTTCGGCTGTCGGCTTGGGTAACATCTGGAAGTTCCCTTATATCACCGGTGAAAACGGCGGTGGCGCTTTTGTTCTGGTCTATCTGGTGTGCATTGCCATCATCGGCATTCCCATCATGATGGCGGAGGTGACCATCGGTCGCAGTGGCGGTCGCAATCCCATCAACAGTTTTCGCCTGATGGCCGAGCGCAATCGCCAAAAGGCTGCCTGGGGTGCCGTGGCCGGTATTGGTGTGCTGGCCGCTTTCCTGATTCTGTCATTTTATTCGATGATCGGGGGCTGGGCGGCGGCCTATGTCGGCCATGCAGCCTCCGGTGCCTTTGTTGATCAAAGCCCCGAGGCCATCGGCCAGCTGTTCGGTGATCTTGTGGGCAGCCCCGGCGTGCTTCTGGCCTGGCATACACTGTTCATGGCGCTGGTGGTTCTGGTGGTGTCACGTGGTCTCAAGTCCGGCCTGGAGCGGGCGGTCAAAATACTCATGCCGGCACTGCTGGCCCTGCTGTTGGTTGCGGTGGGTTATGCCACCACCACCGGCCACTTCGGTGAAGCGCTCAGTTTCCTGTTCCGGCCCAATTTCGGCGCCCTCAGCATGACCGGTGTGCTGGTTGCCCTGGGGCATGCGTTTTTCACACTCAGTCTTGGCATGGCCATTATGATGGCCTACGGCTCCTACCTGGGCAGAGACGTATCCATCGCCCGGACCGCCATCACGGTCTCCGTCATGGATACGGTTGTGGCTCTGCTGGCGGGCCTGGCGATTTTTCCCGTCGTCTTTGCCAACGGTCTGGAAGCGGGCGCCGGTCCGGGCCTGATTTTCGAGACCCTGCCGCTGGCGTTCGGCCAGATGCCCATGGGCAGTCTGTTCGGCGGACTCTTCTTCATTTTGTTGATGTTTGCTGCCTGGACCTCCGGTATTTCCCTGCTTGAGCCGGTTGTGGAATGGGTCGAGGAAAAATGGGGCATGAGCCGGACGTCATCGGCCTGGCTGGTGGGGCTGGCCTGCTGGCTGCTGGGCATCGGGTCCATCCTGTCGTTGAATGAGTGGTCCGGCTTCGCCCCCCTGGGTATGATACCGGCGCTGGAAGGCAAGACCATCTTCGATCTGCTGGACTTCTTTACCGCCAACATTCTGCTGCCCCTGGCCGGGCTGCTGACCGCGATCTTCGTGGGCTGGTTTGTGGCTCGTGAGTCCCTGCAGAAGGATCTGAATCTGACGGGCACCGGTTTCACACTCTGGTTCAATCTGGTGCGTTACGTGACGCCCATCGGGGTGGCCATCGTGTTTGTTTACAACCTGATAGGCTGATCAGGCGGCGATGGGGGGCGGCAAAGGGATTTGCCGGCCCCAATGGTGTTCGGTCGCCGAATCCCGGGAGTTCAGTTGGTTGCTGCCAGAAGTCTGTTCAGGTCAACAAGATAGGGCTCAACAGCCTCCATGTCCTCCTGTGGTGCGCTTACCATGGCTTCCACGTAAGCAACCGTGCCGCCGATAAGCGCCTTCATCTGTCTTTTCTGGGCATCGGTCATGTCGGGATTGTCATCGATGCGTTTGACGGCCTGCGCTATCTTATCCCTTAGAGCTTGGTCCTGGGCCCCCGCCTGGTGGGCGATATAGGCATTGAGAATGCGATCGCCGGTTTTGCCCCAGGTTGTGGCATTGTCGAAACCCTGGTCCCTGACAACCTCATCCAGTTCAGCCCTGAGAGGCGTGCCTGCCATTCTGGCCACCGCGTCTGAAATCAACGTGGCGAGATTGGGTATGGCGGCGAAGCCTTTGGTGAGGTCTGGCGCGAACCTTTCAAAATCCGCGTCCAGGCTGCGCAGATCCTTCAGGCTGGCGATAAAGTTTTCGATTTGAGAATTTGTCAGCGGTTGCGATTGCTGGGCCTGTGCCGGACCTGCGGCCAGCAGAAGGGCAAGCAGCATAAGATGAAACAGCTTAACGGCGATTGTCATAGGGGAGCAGTCCTGTGATTGTGTTGGGCGGTCAGTGAAACCTATTGGCCTGACCATTCGTATAGTCTTATACACGGAATTGCGAGGTGATAATCCTCACGATTATGTAACGAATCGCCTTTCTTAATGTCTGACTGAGGGATGATCGCCCAATCGATCGGTATTCGAGGTTAAATTTTATGACACGAGCCATGATGATAGCGGCCGCCCTGGCAGTCGCCGGCCTGCTCGGCCTTCAGGTTAATGCCGCCGATAATGCAGCGGCGACCTCCAAACACATACCCCAGGATCCTTCACTGGCCGTGGCAACCTTCGCCGGCGGCTGTTTCTGGTGCATAGAGGCGGGGTTTGAAAAAATCCCTGGCGTTGAAGAGGCAGTTTCAGGCTACGCCGGTGGTGAGGAAGAGAACCCCACTTACAACCAGGTCGCCGGCGGCAGAACCGGGCATACCGAAACCGTCCAGGTTTTTTATGACCCCTCGGAAATCACCTATGAGGGCCTGGTGCAGGGTTTCTGGCGCATGATGGACCCCACCGACGCCAAGGGCTCGTTCGTCGACCGTGGCGCCCAGTACCGGCCGGCCATCTTCTACCACAACGACAAGCAGAAGCAGGTTGTTGAAGAGGCCATCGCAGAGCTGGAAGCCTCCGGCCCCTACGATGAGCCCATCGTGGTGGAGGTGGTGCCGTTTGAAACCTTTTATGTGGCCGAGGACTATCACCAGGATTACCACAAGGAAAATCCGGTTCGCTACAAGCTCTACACCTTCAACTCGGGCCGTTATCAGTTTGTGGAAAAAATCTGGGGTGAGGACTACGGCGTGGACTTCTCGCAATATGAGCCGGAAGGCCTGGATCCGGCCAGAGCAATGCTGGGCGGCAAGGCCCAGGATACGAACAGCAAAGATAGCAGCGGCAAAAGCCAGAATAGCAAGGGGAACAGTGCCGCTGCCGGGTTCGATCCCGAGTCCTTTGAGAAACCGTCCGAGGCTGAGTTAAAAGAGCGCCTGACGCCGATTCAGTATGAAATCACCCAGAAAGACGGCACCGAGCCGGCTTACGACAATCCCTACTGGGACGAAAAGCGGCCCGGCCTCTACGTCGATGTGGTGTCCGGTGAGCCGCTCTACTCGTCAAGCGACAAGTACAAATCCAACACCGGCTGGCCCAGCTTTATCCGGGCCATCGACGAAGATGCCGTGGTCACGCAAGAAGACAGGTCCTGGTTCGGGGTTCGCACCGAACTGCGCAGCGCGGTGGCGGATTCTCACCTCGGCCACCTGTTCGAGGATGGCCCCAAACCCACCGGCCTGCGCCACTGCATTAATTCGGCGGCACTGAAGTTCATCCCCAAGGACGAAATGGCCGAAGCCGGCTACGAGGACTACATAGATCAGGTTGGCGAACCGATCAGTTGACTCTCAGGCGCCGTGGTTCAGGCGGCGCTGCTTGTCCTTTTTCGAGCTCAATGCCGGGCTGTTTTCAATACCAGAGATCTCCTACAGGCGTGTCTTCCGAGTAGTGCGTCTGTATCTGGGCCTGCAGGAGTTCTGCCGAAGCCAGGGCGTCCACCAGGGCGTGGTGGGGGGCATAATGCGGCAGGCCATAGCGGGCCCGGGCATCCGGCAGGCGAATCGACACCGGTCGACCACCGCGCAGCCGGCCGATCCAGCTTAACTTGCGCCGTGGGTTGATGTGCGCCTCTATCGCCATGGTGTCAATCACCGGAAATTCGATTCCCTCACGCAACCGCCACTGCAAGGCCACATCCAGAAAGGGCCGCTCAATGCCGCGATGGTGCACCACCATCACTTTGCCCGCCATGGCTGGCAGAAACTCTTCAAGAATTTCTGCCAGGTCGGGCGCCTGAGCGATATCCGTGTGGGTGATCCCGTGGATGGTGACAGACTCCTGCTGCAAGGGCAGTGACGGCCGCAGGATCCAGTGATGGGCGCCACGGCAGTATATCCGCTTCAAAGTCATGGGTATCAGGCCAATGCTGACAATGGAGTGCGCATCGGGATCAAGCCCGGTGGTTTCGAAATCCAGGGCAACCATGGGCACCTCGGAGATAGGCGTTTCTGGCGCAACGCAGCCCGCCTGATAAAAGGCTCTGAGCGTGGGGTTGATGGCGCTTTCCGCCAGCTTGGCCATGTGGTCGGGCCATTGCGCGTGGTCGGTATCGACCGGACCACTTTGTTGAACTTTTCGACGGTCAGTCATGAGGGCTTGCGCCTCCGATTGCGATAAGGTGAACTCCTTTATGTTCGCTGCCCGTTAAGCTAAATGCCGACCGGTTGGGGCCTGGTAACGATAGCGCAAAAATTTCTGGGCGTTGCTCAATACCTGGAAAGCCTCTTTCAGGTTACGCCGCTCAAAGGGTGACAGGTGTTCCGGTCGGACGTTATTGTCCGGCTGCTGCCCATTGCTGATGGCGGTGGCCTGGTGGCGGATTCGGACTATGGCGATAAATTCCAGGGCATCCCTCAGGTTTTCCACGCTTCCATTCGGAAGTAACTTGGTGCTGGCAATCGCCTCCAGGCGCTCAAATGAATTCTGGGCCCTGGAGCCGCTGGCCAGGGCGTGAATGCGGATCAGGTCAGACAGCGGGCCGGTGCCACGGCGTTTCAGATTGATGGTGTCGTTCTGCTTGCCGTCCTGCTCCATGACAAAGGTGCGGAAAAATCCGAGTGGCGGCGTCCGGTTGAGGGCATTTCGCGCCATCAGGGCGAGAAAACGCTGGCTCTTGCTGGCCTTGGTCGCGACCAGGTCTTTGAGTTCCTCGGTGAAGGTTTTGTCCCCATAAATGCCCTCAAGATCGAAGAAGATATTGCTGTTAAGCAGGGATTCGGCCTTGGGATTGTCGATCCAGTCGGTAAAGTAATCCTTCCAGACCCGCAGCGGCTGGCGCCATTTTTTGTTGGTGGCCATGATGTCGCCGGTGCAGTAGGTGTAGCCACAGGCTGCCAGGCCGTCGCTGACGAACTGCGCCAGCTCCAGGAAGTATTGGTCGTGTACGGCCGGATCAAAGGAATTGTCCAGCACCAGGGCGTTGTCCTGGTCGGTAACAACCAGCTGTTCGTCACGGGCCATGGACCCCAGCGCCATGAAACAGTAGGGGATAGGCGCCGGGCCCAGCTTTTCTTCGCCCAGTTCCAGCAGACGCTGGCAGAAAGTGCGGCCGATGCCGGCCATGGCGCTGCCGATCATCTTGGAATTGGCGTCCTCGTTGACCATGCGGACATAACTGTCCCGCACGTCTTTGCTCACGGCCTTGAGCCCCGATACATTCTGCTGGCGGTAGATGTTGCTGACCACAAACAAAGAGCTTTGGGATTCGTATCGGATGATATCGCCCAGGCCGATCACGCCCCTGGGTTCATCGCCCTGCATAACCGGAAGATGATGCACATTGTTGTGCAGCATGGTCAGCATGGCCTCGAAAATATAGGCCTCGGAGCGGATCGTGGTGACTCCAGCGGACATGATTTCCTTGATCGGCGTTTCCGAGGGCAAAGCCGCCACCACCGCCCGACTACGCAGATCCTTGTCCGTGATAATGCCGGACATGACCGGCTTGGGCCCTGACTCGTCCATCAGGAGCAGCGATGACACTCGCTCTTTGGTCATGATGTGGGCCGCCTGTTGCAGCCGGATGGTGTCCGGGGCCGTGACGGCGGCACGGCTGATGAGGCGACTGACCTTGTCGACCATCAGTTCACTGGATTTGCCTTTTTTGGTGACGGCGGTGTGGAGCCGGGTTCGGTCCTCGATTTCCACGAAATCGGCAAAATGCGGTTCGGTTTCCCAGAGTTCCTGAAAAATGTCGGCCGGAATACAGTAAATCAGCGTGTCTTCCACGGCTTTGCCGGGAAAGCGCACGGTCTTGCCCATCATCAGCCCGAACTGACCAAACATGTCGCCTTCGCTGAGCCGATTGTAGAGCTCGCCGGAGCGCCGGAAAATGTCAACGGCGCCACTGCGAATGTAATAGAGGTCGGTGGCAGGTTCGCCAAAGTCGCTGATGGTCGTGCCCGCGCGGTAATAGGAAATTTCCACGTTCGCGGCGATTCTGTTCAGTGTCTTGGCCGGCAACTCGTCAAACGGCTCATGCCTGCTCAAATGGTTTACAATTTCGATCAGTTCAGCCTGCATAGCGAGGATCACATCCTTTTCGGGTCATTTGGTTAAGCCGGCCAATGGGCCGTGTAGCTGCTCTTTCGGATGAGTCCCGCAAAACCGGGACCCGCAAACGCCGTAACGAACTCAGCAGGAGTGTAACAGTGCTCGCGACTCTACAGCCATCAGGGATAAACACATGACAAACCGTCATACGCTGGTTCTGGGCGGCATTCGCTCGGGCAAAAGCGCGCTGGCTGAGCACAGTATAGCCTCTGGTGCCGGCCCGGTACTCTATGTGGCCACGGCCTCCGCGGGCGACGGCGAGATGGCCCACAGGATACAGCTTCACAAGCAGCGCCGCCCCTCCGAATGGCGCCTTCTGGAAGTTCCGTTAGAACTGGCCGGGGCACTGGCGGCCCAGGATCGTGATGCTCCGCCCGCGGTTTTAATTGACTGCATGAGCCTGTGGGTCAGCAATCTGCTGCACGCCGGCGATGACCGGTTCCGCCAGGAGCGCCGGGCCTTTTTGCGGGCAATGGCTGATTACCGCGGCGATATTGTAATCGTCAGCAACGAAGTGGGCCTGGGCATGGTTGCCATGGATCCTCTCAGCCGTCGCTTCTGCGATGAGTTGGGCTGGCTTAATCAGGACCTGGCCCGCCACTGCGACTCGGTCATCATGAGTGTGGCGGGGCTGCCGCTGACGCTGAAATGATGGGTCGGCAAAGAATCGGATTCAGCTTCCGTGAGACACCAGACAGGAGAGAGTGCCGTATTCCGAGTGATCCAGCCGGACCCGGCTGCGGCAGGCATAGGGCACGCTTATGGCAGAGAGCACCCGGTCGGGCCGGATACCCATGACATGACCAAGCAGTGTGCGAATCACCCCGCCATGACAGACCAGCAACACCCGCTGGCCTGAGAGCCGGTCCGACCAGTGCTCCCAGGCGTCATGAATCCGTACCTGAAAGTCGCTGAACCGCTCGCCGCCAGGCGGTGGGTTATTGTCGGCGTCGGCCCAGAAGGCGGCGAGACGTTCCTGGCCGTATTCAGCCTGAATGATGTCGGCTGTCAGGCCTTCCCAGGCACCAAAACCGATTTCCCGCAGGCGAGCATCGGTGTGAAGGGGAATCTCCCGATCCCTGGCAAGTGTCTGGGCGAATTGGCGGCATCGCACCAGAGGCGAGGTAAGTACGCAGTCCCATGGCTCCCCCTTATGGATGGCGGCGCGCATTTGCTCCCAGCCGAGCGCACTTAATGGGTCATCTTTGCTGCCCCGGAACATGGGGCCGCCTTCCGGTTCGCCGTGGCGAATCAGATCAAACCAGGTCGTTCTCGGCTCACTTGCCATCGCTGACACCGGCGTCGGAAAAGCTTGCCATCCGGGTATGCAGCTCACAGGCCGCGCGCAGCAGGGGTGCTGCCAGGGCCGCTCCGCTGGCTTCGCCCAGGCGCATGTCCAGGTCCAGAAGCGGGCGGGCATGAAGGGCTTCCAGGACCCGCCCGTGACCGTGTTCACCCGAGTGATGCGCGAAGTGCAGCCAGTCCCGCAGGCCGGGGTTCAGGCGTACCGCCGCCAGCGCCGCCACGGAGACGATAAAGCCATCGACGAGCACGGGAATGCGCTTTTGGGCGCAACCAATAAACGCTCCGGCCAGAGCCGCAATTTCAAACCCGCCCAGAGAGGCCAGGATGGCCAGCGGGTCCGAATCGTCGCCATGACGCCTGAGCGCCCGCCGTATAATAGCGGCTTTGTGGGAGACGCCGGCAATGTCCAGCCCGGTGCCATGGCCGGCAAGGCGCTCGGGCGGCGCCCCCAGCAGGATACAGCCAACGGCGCCTGCGGTCGTTGTGTTGCCGATGCCCATGTCGCCGCCGATGAATAACTGAGCGTTGCTGTCCGCCGCCCGTTGCGCGGCCTGGCGACCGGAGGCCAGCGCCTTTTCCAGTTGGTCGCGGGTCATGGCGGGTTCTTCCGCGATGTTGCCGGTCCCGGGACCAATGCTTTCATCGCGCACGCCGGTGAGCGGCCCCAGAGGCGACGCCGTGCCCAGGTTTATCACCTCAAGATGAGCGCCGAGAGAGTGGGCCAGTATGCTGATGGCAGCCCCGTCATTGGCAAAGTTGGCAATCATCTGGCCGGTTACTACCTGGGGAAAAGCGGAAATTCCCTCGACACAAACCCCGTGGTCGGCGCCGAAAATCGTAATGTGAATGCGATCAACCGCGGGTTCATCGGTGTTTTGTTGGCCACAGATTTGAATGGCGGCCGTTTCCAGGCGACCGAGGGAGCCCGGCGGTTTGGTCAGGCTGTCCTGATGGCGGCGCGCCCGATCCATGGCACCTGTGTCGAGTGTGGGCAGTTCCTGGTTCCAGAAATCGGGGGTATCGGCGCTGGTCATGTGCGCTCCTTGCAGAGACGTTCAATTTGATGGTCTAACGCACCCGACAGGCTGTCAAGTACACTGGGCGCCGGTTAACGGTAAGCAACAGGGGGAGATGTGACCTTAGTGACAATGTCGGTTCTGGTTTGCCTGCTCGCCCTGGCGCTCGACCACTGGTTCGGTGAGCCCAGGCGAGGCCATCCGGTGGTGGTTTTCGGAGGCTGGGCGACCTCGCTGGAGCGCAAGCTTAACAGGATTGGTTCGCCAGGGTTGAGCCTGTTTTGGGGTAGCCTGGCGACAGTATTGTTGGTGGTTCCCCTGGTGGCGCTGATTGCCGCGGCCACCTGGTGGTTGCCCTTACCAGCCGTGTTCGCGCTGGATGTGGTCGGGCTCTGGTTGGCCCTGTCCCTGCGCGGCCTGGCGGAACACGGTCAGGCCGTGGCTCACGCCCTGGAAAAACCGGATCTGGAACTGGCGCGGGCGCAGGTCGGCCGGATTGTCAGCCGCCGCACCCATGAGTTGGACGAAACCGCCGTGGCCACCGCCGCCAGTGAATCCATGCTCGAGAACGGCGCCGACGCCATCTTTGCCAGCCTGTTCTGGTATCTGGTGGCAGGGCTTCCCGGCGTGGTCCTGCATCGCGCCGTTAACACCCTGGATGCCATGTGGGGTTATCGTAATGAGCGTTTTCTGTATTTTGGTCGTTTCGCCGCCCGCCTCGACGATGTCCTGAACTGGATGCCGGCCCGCTTGACTGCGATCAGTTACGCCCTGGTGGGCAACACCCGCCTCGCATTGCACTGTTGGCGGCGTCAGGCGCCGGGCTGGGACAGCCCCAACGGCGGCCCGGTGATGGCCGCCGGCGCTGGCGCCCTCAGTGTGAGCCTGGGTGGCCCGGCGCTTTACGGTACCGGCGCCAAGGAGCGGCCAGTGCTTGGCGCGGGCCCTGCGGCCTCTGCCGCCAGCATTCATGACGCGATCCGGCTGGTGCGCTCCAGTGTTGTGGTTTGGTTGATTGTGATGATTGCAGTATCGTTAAGTTTTACCCTTCTCACAGGAGCTGGCCATTGACTATCACACCTCCTGACCACGGAGGTCGCCTGCGCGCGGCTGCCGAGCATTGGGAGATTCCGGTGGCGCAGTGGTTGGATCTTTCCACGGGTATCAATCCCGACAGCTGGCCGGTTCCTCCCATACCTGAGGCGGTCTGGCGCCGGCTGCCGGAAGATGAAGACGGCCTGGAGGATGCCATCCGCGAGTGGTCGGGCGTTGGGTGCCGAACGTCCTGTGTCCCTGTGGCCGGCAGTCAGGCCGCCATTCAGGCCCTGCCGTTTTTGCGCCGGCCCTGTCGGGTGGGTATTCCCGACCCCGGTTACACCGAGCACGGCCATTGGTGGGCAAGGGCGGGCCACAGAGTCTTCCGCCTGCCCCTGGAAGAGGCACAAGACGATCCGGACTGGGCCGATGAAATGAACGTCATTGTCTGGATCCACCCCAATAACCCCACAGGCCTGGCTCTGAGCCCGAAACGGCTTTTGGATTGGCAGCAACGGCTCGCCCGGCATAGAGGCTGGCTGGTGGTCGATGAAGCCTTCGCCGACGCACGACCTGAACTGAGCCTGATGTCTCATGCCGGCCCCGCTAACCGGGGCCTGATCGTGCTGCGATCCCTGGGTAAGTTCTTCGGACTTGCCGGCGTGCGGGCCGGCGCGGTGTTGACCGAACCGAGAATTGCCGACCGGTTGCGGCTGGCCCTGGGACCCTGGGCTCTCAGCGGTCCGGCCCGGTTCATCATGACTCAGGCACTCCGGGATACCCAGTGGCAGACCGACACCACCAGGCAACTCGACCGCAGCAGGGACCGTCTTGATGACCTGCTCATCGAATACGGCCTCACGCCCACTGGCGGTACCCCCCTGTTCCGTTACATTCTTCACGCCGATGCCGCAGCCATCAGTCAGGCCCTTGCCCGGGAGGGTGTACTTGTCCGCTATTTCGAAGAGCCATCGGCTTTGCGCATAGGCTTGCCTGGGGAGGAGTCACAATGGCTGAGGCTTCGCCAGGCACTCGCAAAAATCGAATCTGATTGATTACTGGATGAGCGATTGGTAGCATTTCACCACTTTTTCAGGTGTCTCCATGCAATGCGCATGGAGGTTAAACGGGAAGTCGGTGCAAGACCGACGCTGCCCCCGCAACGGTAAGTGAGTTCAGAACGATTGAAAGCGCCACTGTGCCAGCCGGCATGGGAAGGTAATCGTTCCGGGATAATTTTATCCCCCTCACAAGTCCGGAGACCGGCCTGAAAAAAACACCAGGCGTTGCGGTGGGCGACTGTGGTGGGTGACCCGGTGTTTTTCAGTGCCTGCCCTGCTGAGCAGCATTCCGCCTTGCCCCGCCCTGTCTCGAGTCCCCTCGCAACAACTTAAAATCGACCCATGCGGGTGAGCGTGGGATGTTAAGCGAGAGATGTAATGAGTTTTTCCAGGGCCGCGACGGCCAAACTGTTTCTGACTGTTCCACTGATTTTCCTGCCCCTGGCGACGGGCCTTGCCCAAGCCGCCGAGCCATCGACTGAGCGTTTGACCGAGGCTGAACCGGCCACACTGGATCCCATTGTTGTAACGGCTACTCTTGGGCCGCGCACGGCGGGCGAGAGCCTGTCCTCGGTTACGATTATTGACGAGGAAGACATTCGGCGCCAGAACGCCCGTGAACTGAAAGATCTCCTGAGAGGACAGCCCGGCCTCGACCTCAGCACCAACGGCTCTTTCGGCAAGAACACCAGCGTTTTTACCCGCGGCACCGGTAGCGATGCAACCGTGCTGTTGGTCGACGGCATCCGGCTTCGATCGGCCACTACCGGCGCTCCGGCCTGGCAGTTCCTGTCTCCCCAATTGCTGGAACGCATCGAGATCGTGCGCGGCCCGAAAAGCAGTCTCTACGGCGCTGATGCGGTCGGCGGCGTTATCCAGGCCTTCACCATGAAAGCCGATGACGAGCCTGAAGGCTGGATTGAGGCGGGGGCGGGAAATTTCGATTCACAGCAAGTGGGCGCCGGCGTTGCGGGTCGGGAAGGGCGCAATGCCTACAGCTTTGCCGTCAACCGTTTCGAGACCGACGGTACCGCCATCATTCCTGATGGCGATGACAAGGGTTATCGCAACACCTCCGGTGTGGCCCGCCTCAGCCACGATTTTGATAACGGCGGCCAGGCCAGTCTTCTGCTTATGAGAGCCCAGGGCGATACCGAATTCGAGGGTGGTGAGTCCGATTTTGTTATCCAGACCCTGGGCGCCAAGCTTGATACCCTGCCCACCGATTACTGGCGCAGCAGCGTCCAGTTTTCCGAATCCCGTGACGAACTGGATAGCGTACGCAGCTTCGGCCCCAGCACTTTTGACACCCGCACACGAACCGCGCGTTGGGACAATACGCTAACGGCGGGTAATCACGAGTTCGTCGTGGGTTTTGAGCACCTTACCGACGAAGTCAGCGGCACGACCGATTACGAGGAAGACAGCCGCACTAACAATGCCATATTCACCCAGGCTCTGTTTAACTTCGGTCCCACCGACCTTCTCTTCAGTTTGCGAGGCGATGACAACGAAGCCTACGGCCAGGAAACCACAGAAGGCGTCGCTATTGGTTACGCCCTGGATTCCAATCACCGTGCCCGTGCAAGCTACGCAACCGCATTCAAGGCACCCTCCTTCAACGACCTCTATTTTCCAGGTTTTGGTAATCCCGATCTGAAGCCTGAGCGTGCTGAAACAGTAGAATTCGGCGTCAGTGGCCGCTATCAGGTCTGGTTCTGGGATCTTGCGATCTATCAGTCCGATATTGATGATCTCTCGATTACCGATGGTCAGTCGGCGCAAAGCGTACCTGAAGCAAGAATCCGCGGTGTCGAGTTTGGGGCCGGGCTCGATATCAACGACTGGTCGGTTAAGACAGCCTTGGCCTACACCGATCCTAAAGAACGAAACGACGACACCGTTCTTCGTCGTCGCAGTCGGCAATCCCTCAGGCTTGATGTGGATCGGGACCTGGGCGCCTGGTCCCTGGGCGCCAGCCTTGTGGCCAAAGGCCACCGGTATGACGATGAGGAGAACAATGAGCGTATTCCCGGTTTTGCGACCCTGGATCTAAGAGCTGGATGGGCGTTTGCGAGGGACTGGACTGCCCAGTTGACCGTCGAAAACGTGACAGACAAAACCTACAGTACCGCTAACCGATTTGTTTTTGGCGGTGACGATGAGCCATATATCTCCGCCGGCACCACCGGCTTCCTCTCGGTCCGCCATGATTTCCGTTGATCCGTCCTGGCCTGAAATGGGCTGGAGAAGATACCCGGGAGCGCCAGACACTGGTTTGCCATTATTCCTGCGCCTTGTGTTCGGGCTGATCCTGCTAACGATATGCCTGGCCTCCTTCCCCCTGAAAGCCGCCACGGTGTTCGGGGTGGTGTCAGAGCGTTCGGCTGCGGAAATGGCCGCCGGCGCCGAGCGTTTTAACAGGCACTACCCGGAACACAAGGTCGTTCTGCGCACCACCGAACAGGTCGCCAAGCTGGGC
>JAGXLV010000020.1 GCA_018334495.1 Oleiphilaceae bacterium | reverse complement strand
CTTTTCCTGGGCCAGCAACTCGCGGGCTTTCTCCGCAAACAGGGGCCAGTTCGAGGCGGGGTCCACGACCACCGGCTCAAGCTGGCGTCCCAGAATGCCACCGGCGTCGTTCTGCTTTTCGATCAGCATCAGCATGGTGTCCTTCAAAGCTGTTTCGCTGATGGCCATGGTGCCGGAAAGGGAATGAAGAATGCCGACCTTGATGGGATCCTCGGCGGCGTTAACCGAGACTGAGGCCGTGGCAAGACTGACCGAGAGGGCCAGGGCTGACAGCCCGGTTTTCACGTTTTTTTTGAATTCCATAATGTGCGTCCTTACTCGTTCGAATAATGCGGCTCGTTAAACACACCTGGCCCATTGCATTAGCCGTTCCACCTTTTTCCCCAATTGAGAGAAATCATAGGCTTACGTGGAGTCAGGACGCTCTTGCCGCTGCATCATGGCAGGGCGGACGCACCAATAAGCGACGACTTGGCTGATGACGCACTCATACCGTGCAGCCGCATCAGTCGCGCACCAATCTGAGCCATACCTGAAGTCGGTTCTAAGAATCGCGGGCGCGGGAGCGGCCTGAAAATGATCCCTGTGCCCGTGCCAGCCCTTGCCCAAACAACCCCCGATGCCCGTATCCGGTGCATTCGGAAAATTCCAGAGGCCTTGTATTGAGTGGGGCTAATACCCAAGCCCCTGGTTTTCTGAGAAAAACTCGTTATGGCACAGGCCTTGCGGCAAAAGTGCCAAATACATCGCAATCACCTGATGGATATAACCATGCCCAAGACACTCGGATGGACACTGGAAGAATGGCGCAACGCCTACAGAGGCGGGCAAGAGCCCGAGCAACTGCTGATTCCGCTTTTGGACAGTCTGGCAGCGGACGACCCGGCCTGGATTGCCCGGGCAAACCAAAGCCAGCTCGACATGGCCCTGAGTGAATTGGCGGGGGTATTGCGGCAGGCCGGCGGTGACCTGGGCAGCCTTCCTCTTTATGGTGTGCCTTTCGCCGTCAAAGACAATATCGATGCCGTCGGCTTTCAGACCACGGCCGCCTGCCCCGCCTATGCCTATTGTCCTGAAAAGGATGCCCCCGTGGTGGCCCGGCTCAAGGCGGCCGGGGCCGTATTGATCGGCAAGACGAATCTGGATCAGTTCGCCACCGGTCTGGTAGGCACCCGGTCGCCCTATGGCGCGGTGCCCAATACCTTCGATGATCGGGTGATCAGCGGCGGTTCCAGCTCCGGCTCCGCGTCGGTGGTGGCGCGTGGGCTGGTGCCTTTCGCTCTGGGTACCGATACCGCGGGCTCTGGCCGGGTGCCGGCGGGGCTCAACAACCTGGTTGGCCTCAAGCCCACCAGAGGCGCCATCAGCATTGAGGGCGTGGTGCCGGCCTGCCGTTCACTGGATTGTGTCTCCATTTTTGCCCTGACCATCGATAACGCCGGCGCAGTATTTGACCTGGCGGCCGAACCGATCGCCAACGATCCTTTTTCCCGCGTCGCACCCGCGGGCCTGGCAGACAGGCCCCAATCCCTGCGCCGTACTGGTGACATCCGCCGCCTGGCAGTGCCGGCGTCACCGCAATGGTTTGGCGACAGTGTCGCGCAAGAGGCCTGGCACCGGGCCCTGGAAGAATTCGAAGCCTTGGGTTTTGACCTGATTGCCACCGATTTTTCATTACTGTTCGAACTCGCGGCCCTGCTTTACGAAGGGCCCTGGGTAGCCGAGAGACATGCCGCCGTTGGCGAGTTCATGGCGGATCACGGCGACCGGATGAATCCGGTTGTGCGGGGCATCATCCAACAGGCGGAAAAGTTCACGGCCACGGACAGCTTCCGCGCGATGTATCGCAAGGAGACGCTGGTCAAGCAGATTGATCACTTGCTGGCCGACGTCGATGGACTGCTCGTGCCGACCGCCCCCATCGCCCCAACCCTGGCGCAAGTCGACGCCGAGCCGGTGCTGGTCAACAGTCGGATGGGCACTTACACCAATTTCGTCAATCTGGCAGACCTGGCGGCGCTGGCTATTCCAGCCGGCTTCCGCAGCGATGGCCTGCCGGTGGGCGTGACCCTGATCAGTGGCGCCTGGCGGGATGCCGACCTGCAGCGGGCCGCCGCCCGTTACCTCAACCACCACCCCACACCGCTGGGTGCAACCCAGAGGCAACGCCCCAGCGAAGTGCAGAGCCCGGTTCAGCCAGCGCCGGACACCATCACAGTGGCCGTGGTGGGCGCTCACTTGAGCGGCATGCCGTTAAACAGCCAACTCACGGAGCGCCGTGGCGTCTGCCTGGAGCAGACCACCACGGCACCCAACTACCGGCTTTACGCCCTCCCCGGCACCACGCCGCCGAAACCGGGCCTGCGCCGGGTGGCAGCGCAGGACGGCGCCGCGATTATTGTAGAACTCTGGCGCCTGCCGGCGACGCTTTTCGGCTCTTTCGTGGAACTGGTTCCGCCGCCGCTGGGCATAGGCAATGTGGAACTGGCGGACGGCCGCTGGGTCAAAGGCTTTATCTGCGAAGGCCATGCCCTGGAAAACGCGGAAGACGTCAGCCATTTTGGCGGCTGGCGGGCCTTTATCGAAGCGCCTCAATCCGCACGCAGGTAAAACAACAGCGGCTGGAAGTGGCCTGCACTTATCTTCACTGGCGGTGCGATCATGTATAGTGACCCAATCCAGTGGGCCGGAGGGATAGCTGTCGGCTCTGTGACATTCGCCACAACAAAGGCCCCTTATGGCTAAGCTTCCCTGCCGTATCGTCATTTTTGGAGCCGGCACCCTCGGTTGTTACCTGGGCGGAAGGCTGCTTTCCGCCGGTGCCGATGTAACCATGATTGGACGCGAGCGCCTGCAGGCGATTTTCGCGAAACAGCCGCTGGTGGTCACCGACCAACGGCATTTCGAGTTCCGCGAAACCTTGCCGGAATCGCGGTTTGTCACTGACCCCGCGGCGGCCAAAGACGCCGACCTGGTGCTGGTAACAACCAAATCCGGCGACACCGAAGACGCCGGCAAACTGCTCGCCCCGGTTTTGAAACCCGGCACGCCCGTAGTCAGCTTTCAGAACGGCATTTCCAATCCCGATCGCCTGGCTGCGGCGTTGCCCGAGTGCCCCGTGTTCGCCGGCGTCGTGCCATTCAATATCGTGCACAAAACGCCGGGGCACTTTCACCAGGCCATGCCGGGCCAGCTCATGGTGACGGCCACTGACAAACTGGCGGCGGCCGAACCCTGGTTTGACGCTGCCGGCCTGCCTTTGCAAAAGCGCGAGGACATGCGCTCGGTGCGTTGGTCCAAGCTCTTGTTGAACCTCAACAATGCGATCAACGCCCTGTCCGGGTTGTCACTGGCGGACGAACTCGCCCAGCGCGATTATCGCCGGTGCCTGGCCCTGGCGCAGCAGGAAACCCTGACGTTGCTTGAGTGGGCCGGCATCCGACCCGTAAAACTCACACCCATTCCCATGCAACTGCTGCCCTACGTGATGAAAGCACCGGATTGGCTGTTCAGATCGCTGGCTAAAACCATGCTGACCATCGACCCGGAGGCCCGATCATCCATGGCGCAGGATATTCAGGCGGGCCGCCCAACGGAGGTGGACTGGATTAACGGCGAAGTGGTCAGGCTGGCCTCCTCCATTGATACCAGAGCCCCGGTTAATCAAGCTCTGGTGAACCTCATTCACCAATCCGAAAGAGGCCCGGCCCGAAGCTGGCCGGCGGCTGAATTGTTCCACCACCTGCAACACGCACTGGACGAATACCGTGCCAGGCGTTAATGGCGCGCTTCCGACGGGTGCCCGGGCAAATGTTTGCACGGCCCTGTGGGCAATGTCCTACACTCACTAGCCACATCCTCTGATTTGCTCACACCCCGGTTCCAGTAAACTGTTTATCAGCAGGACGCACTGCTTGCACGGACGCAAGCCGGCACGGAAGCCACGCCCGACAGGATGTCGGGACTGCATGCACGACAGGGATGATGAACAGGGATGGATGCCACGGATGGCAAAGCCTGAAGGATCAGGCAGGCATGATCGCGGATTTTGAGACACAGGGAGTGTGAATCTGGTCCGCGAACCCTCTTTTGTCCGTTTCATTGAACTGCCTTGCCCGCCAAACGGAATCCTCTCGCCGGCCACGGCTCTCCTTATGTTGTTCAGAGAGCTCGCTGCCAAGCTTGTTATTGCCTCTGCTAAAACCCAACTTTTGCAATTGCTATGACCTATAGGGAGCTTAACGTATGACCCGTCAATCCTACCTCGCGATGCTGGTGCTTGTTTTTTCGCTGATGTCCGGCTTTGTCCAGGCTGAAGGCAGCGACCGGATCAACATTAACCAGGCCGATGCCGTCACATTGACCGAACTGGATGGTATTGGTGAGTCCAAGGCCCGGGCGATCGTGGCCTATCGCGAATCCAATGGCTCTTTCAAGACTGTGGAGGATCTTACGAATGTGAAGGGCATTGGCGAAAAAACCGTCGCCAAAAACCAGGCCCGACTGAATCTCGAATAACCGCCACAACTCTTTGCTCATCGCCTTGCCGGGCGCCAATCGAGCTGTTCCGGCAGGCTGGTGTCCCGGCTGGTTTCCGACCACCCGATTTTTCTTGATTGCAACCATCGTTCGCTGCCCAATTTCGGTAGACACTGGACACCATTCTACCTATCGTGGACCCATACACCTTTCTCACGGGTGCCAGGGACCGCTATGACCGATGCCATCAGGGTTTACCCTGCCAAGCCAGACAAAGTTTATTTTTTCGGTACCTGCCTGGTTGATATTTTCTACCCCGATGCCGGCGTGGCTGGCATTCAACTACTCGAGCGCGAAGGCATCGAGGTGGTGTTCCCCCAGGACCAGACCTGCTGCGGCCAGCCGGCGTACACCTCCGGTTACCACGATCAGGCCCGGGCGGTAGCGGCGGCGCAGCTGGACCTTTTCCCGGGAGACTACCCCATCGTTGTGCCCTCCGGTTCCTGCGGCGGCATGATGCGCAAGCATTACCCTGACCTGTTCCGTGACGCGCCCCAGGCTGCAAAAGCCGAATCAGTCGCGGGCCGGATCTGGGAACTCACGGATTTTCTGTTAAATGTCTGCCATATACATCTTGACGACCTTGGCGAACCCACCACCGTTGCCCTGCACACATCCTGCACCGCGCGCCGTGAAATGGGCGTCGCCGGGGTCGGCCCGCGCCTGCTGCAGAAACTGAAGAATGTCAGTGTGGTAGAACAGGCCAGGCCGGAGGAATGCTGTGGCTTTGGCGGCACCTTCGCCGTGCGGCATCCGGAAATTTCCACGGCCATGGTCACTGACAAGGTGCAGGCGTTCGTGGATGCCGGCGCACCCGAGTTTGTCACCACCGATTGCGGCTGCCTGATGAATATTGCCGGCCACGCTGACAACACCCGCCAACCCCTGACCGGCCAGCATATTCTCAGTTTTCTCTGGCAGCGGGTCTCGGCCACGGACGACGGAGACAGGGTCTGATGACACAAGTAAGCGAAGCCGACCACAGCCCGGTGAAGTCCTTTCACCCCAGAGCTCGTGAAGCGCTGAAGAACGACCAGTTGCGGGGTAATTTCCGCAACGCCATGGACGGCCTCATGGGCAAGCGGACAAAAGCCTTTGCGGGCTGGGATTTGGAAGCCCTGCGTCAACTGGGTGCCGGTGTGCGTCAGCGCTCACTGGCCCGCCTGCCGGACCTGTTGCTGCAGCTTGAGAGCCGACTGACCGACAATGGCATTCAGGTGCACTGGGCCGAAGATGGCGACGAAGCCTGCCGGATTATCCGCGATATCTGTGTCGAGCGGGATGCCAAACGGGTCATTAAAGGCAAGTCCATGGTTTCCGAGGAAATGGAACTCAACCATTATCTGGAAGAACATGGCATCGAGGCGCTGGAATCGGACCTGGGCGAGTACATTGTTCAGATGGCCGGGGAGACGCCTTCCCACATCATCATGCCGGCCATCCACAAGAACACCGAGGAAATTTCCGAACTCCTCCACAACAAGACCGGCACTGAGCGCTCCCACGACGTCAACTACCTGACCGCCAGCGCCCGGCAACAGCTTCGGGAAAAGTTCATGCAGGCCGACGTGGGTATCTCCGGCGTCAACTTTGCCGTGGCGGAAACGGGCACCCTGTGCCTGGTGGAAAACGAAGGCAACGGCCGCATGACGACCACCGTGCCGCCCTGCCATATCGCCGTCACCGGCATTGAAAAAGTGGTGGCCACACTGGACGAAATGGCGCCTTTGCTGGCCTTGCTGACACGCTCCGCCACCGGTCAGCACCTGACCACCTATTTCAACATGATCAGCCGGCCCCGCCAGCCTGATGAGCTGGACGGCCCTGAGGCGGTCCACCTGGTGCTGGTGGATAACGGACGCTCCGGGATTTACCAGGATGACGAGCTCATCGACACCCTGCGCTGCATTCGCTGCGGTGCCTGCATGAACCATTGCCCGGTTTATACCCGGGTGGGCGGCCATGCCTACGGCACCACCTACCCCGGCCCCATCGGCAGTATTCTGATGCCCCACCTGCTCGGGCTCGATGAAACGCGCCACCTGCCCACGGCCTCATCCCTGTGCGGTGCCTGTGGCGAAGTTTGTCCGGTCAAGATTCCGATACCGGACCTGCTGGTCAGGTTACGGCGGGAATCGGTGGATGGCGACAAGCTTCATGCCAGCGGTGTGCAAGGACACGGCAGCAAGCGTAGCCGGGGCGAGGCGCTGATATGGCACGGCTGGCAGTGGCTGCACGAGCGCCCCGGCCTTTACCGGTTCGCCATGGCCATGGCTACCCGCCTCCGGGTCTTGCAACCCTCACGGGCCGGTGCCTGGAGCCGGAGCAGAACCACTCCGAAGCTCGCGTCAAAAACATTGCATCAACGGGTCGGGGAGCGTGCAAGGACAACCGAGGCCACTTCACGACCGGTCAGCGGAGGCGAATTGTGAAGAGCCGCGAACGGATTCTGAAACGGCTCCATGAGCGCCGGGGCGCTGCCTTGCCTATGCCCGAGCTTGATTTTTCCGTGCTCACTGAGGGCCGGAACTGGAGCAACGCCGAAAAACTGGACAGATTCCAGGAAACCATCGAGTCCGTGCATGGCGAAGTTCACCGGGCCCCGGCTGATCAGTGGCTCGATACTCTGGTTGCCATATTGAAGGCCCGCAACGCGCGCAATCTACTTACCCCCAGACGGCACAGCCTGGGCAAGACCATTCGCGAATCGGGGCGCAGCGATCTGCCGACACTGTTGAGTTACGATCAGCCCATCGAAGCCTGGCAACCGGCTCTGTTCAATGACGTGGATGCGGCCATCACCTCGACCCGCGGCGCCATTGCCGAAACCGGCAGCCTGATTCTGTGGCCGGGGCCGGATGAGCCAAGGCTGATGAGCCTCGCGCCTCCCATCCACATTGCGCTGCTGGAAGCGGACTGCATCTTTGCAACCTTTCCGGAGGCTCTGACAGCCCAGGGCTGGGGCTCAGCCATGCCCACCAACGCCTTGCTGGTGTCCGGCCCGTCCAAGACTGCCGACATTGAACAGACTCTGGCTTACGGCGTTCACGGTCCCAAGGAACTCATCGTCATTGTTGTCGGCGCAAGCGCGGCGTGACCGTGCATCAGGACGCCTTGCGCTGCTTTTCGAACATGTCCGGCTGCAGGATTTCAATCCAGTAGCCATCGGGGTCCTTGATGAACGCAAGGCCTTTCATTTTGCCGTCGTCCGGACGCTTAACGAACTCCACATCCAGGCTCTCCAGTCGCTCGGCGGCCTGGTAAACGTCCGGAACCGCAATGCCGATGTGGCCGAAGCCCTGGGGTTCGTCATTGCCGTTGTGATAGTGCAGATCGGCCTGTTGCTCTGTTCCCCAATTATGGGTCAGCTCAAGCATGGCCTCGCGGCCAAATGTGAACGTGGTCCTGTGGCCCTCGTCGGAAGGCACCATGGTGGCCTGGCGCTCATCCAGGTAACCAAGAAAATACAGGGTGAACTGCATTTCCGGAAAATCCAGTTTCCGGACAAGACGCATGCCCATAATCCGCGTATAAAAGTCCAGGCTTTGCTCAGGATCCTTAATGCGCAGCATGGTCTGGTTGAAGACATAACCCTCGGTTTCGGGAACCGCGTCTTCGTAAAGGCCGGGAGCTTGTTCAAAATGACGTTGCATGAGATGACATCCTTTTTATTGAACGGTGTAAGGACACAACCTTGCTTGTCATGGTTCCGGTTTTCAACAGCCGCCAGGCATGGGAGGGACATCGACTGGACATGCCCCCTGGCTCACAAAGTAAAATTTGGCACTTCCTCATAATGGCCATGACATGACGGACATAACCCAAAGCGAAGATCAGCCCAGCCTCCCCTGGCGCAGGTTTGTCCTGTTCGGCCTGCTGTTTGTTGTTCTTACAGCCATCGGGCTCTACATTGTTTACGACCAGTTTGCCGACCGCAACCTCAGCTTTGATCCGCGCTTACTGGAACCGGGACTGCTGGCGAGCGTTGCAGGCCTTTTGCTGGTTTATTATACCGCGGACGGCCTGAGGCTTTATTACACGCTCAGCGCGCTTGGCCACCGCCTGCCCTTCAAAGTCATTTTACGGCTGGTATTCATCAATCTGTTTGTGTCGAATGTCACGCCCATGGCCACGGGGGGCGGGGTTGCCCAGATCTGGTATCTGGAGCGTTATGGCGTACCTATCGGGCGGGCAACGGCGGCGACCACTATCCGCACGGTACTTGCCGTCTTGTTTATCTTCTCACTGACTCCGATCTTCCTGTTGACGCTGCCGGCATTACAGGACCAGCCAATACTGGATCGCATCAGTTTTGTGCTCTCGATCCTGATTTTCCTGTATCTGCTGTTTTTCACCATCGTGCTGTTTCGTGCTCACTGGATGATTCCACCCCTGTCCGGAGCCCTGGGGCTGATCCGGCGCCTGCACCTGATCAATGCAAGCCGGCACAGGCGCTGGCAGTTCAAGGCGCGGCGGGAGATACTGCGTTTTTCACTCAGTTTCGGGCATTATGTGCGCGGGCCCCGGAGGAGCGTTTTCCTGTCCGCGCTCTTTACCGCGGTTTTTCTGCTCAGTCTGTTCAGCTTTCCCGCCCTCTTGATTCACGGCCTGGGTTACGATGTTGATTATCTGACGTCGCTGGGCTTGTTGGTGGTGACTACGTTCATCATGTATTTCTCGCCCACGCCGGGGGCTTCGGGTATTTCAGAGGGGGTCTTTGGTAGTTTTTTCAGTGGCATGCTCACTGGCAGCCACCTGATCCTCGTGATTCTGGTCTGGCGTCTGCTGACCATCTATCTGGGCATGTTCGTGGGGCTTCTGGTATTCCACAGGGAGTTGACGCGCGGCAACAAGGATGCTTCATGACCGTTCGTAATCCATTGAAATTGCTGTTCTATCTGAACCTGCTGATTGTCATCGCACTGGTAGGCTACAAACTGTACCTGAATGTTATTGAGACGGATTTTCGGGCGGTGCACGATCAACAGATTACCCAGCTGCAACAGAAACTTGCGGACCGCGACAGCTTCAGCTTTGCCGTCGTGGGCAACATCAACAATTCCGTCGGTATTTTCGAACAGGAAATCATCCCGCAGCTGAACAGCTCGGATGTCGACTTTCTGGTCTCCGCTGGCAATGCCGTCAGCGGTGGCGGCGAAGCCAATTACCGGGCGATCCACGGCGCCCTCAACCGCCTGAACGTGCCTTATCTGCTAACCTTTGGCCAACAGGAGCAAGAAAATTTCGGCAGCTTTCGTTTCTACGAGCATTTTGGCCCCTACTTTTTCAATACCCGAATCAATAACAGCCATCTGATTTTTCTCGACAGCACCGGTAAAACCTCCTGGCAGTGGCAGCTTCACTGGCTGGGCGATTTACTTGCGCGGGACACGGCCGACCACCGTTTTATCTTTACCGGGCATCCGGTAATGGACACCGGGGAAGAGCTGTTTTTTACCGACGAGGAGGATTACCTGCAGCCAAAGGCTTTCCGGCAGGGCCTCATGTCGCTGACAGGGCAACACGAAGTAGACGCGGTGTTTTCCGCCAATCTGTCACTTTTTTCCCGGCAGGAACAACAGGGCACCCAGTTTATTACGACCGGTGGCGCTGGCGGACTCGTGCTTAACACGGAGAAAAGCTTTTATCACTACGTGAAAGTGTCTGTCTCACCTGATGGCACCAACACCGAGCTGGTTCGCATCAAGACCAACCCCAACCCCATACTCGAACGACTGGAAGGGCTCTGGTTCTTTATTTACTCCCT
The DNA here is from genome assembly GCA_018334495.1 of Oleiphilaceae bacterium. Lineage (GTDB taxonomy): Bacteria > Pseudomonadota > Gammaproteobacteria > Pseudomonadales > Oleiphilaceae > Marinobacter. The sequence goes on along the minus strand of JAGXLV010000020.1, from coordinate 29,864 downwards.
GTTCTATGTCGGCTACATCAATTTCATACTGCTGATCTGTGTGCTGGCGCTTATCGGCATCAAGCTTTACGCCCTGGTGTTTGTGGGCCGGGATTATTACCCCAATTACGACCTGGACCCGACACCCTGGCTGGAAAAACCCTTACGCGTGGCGATGTTCACCAATAACTACCTGCCGTTTATCGGTGGGGTGCCCATTTCCATTGACCGCTTGCGCCGCGGCCTTGAAAAGCTGGGCAATCCGGTCATGGTGATCGCGCCCACCTATCAGGGCCAGTCCGACGAGGAACCGGAGGTCGTGAGGGTGCCGTCATTGCTGGCCATGGGCAAAAAACGGGAATTCCGTTTGGCGAATATTTTCCTGCGCCGGGTGCGCCAGCGGGTCAAGGCTTACCGGCCCGACGTCATCCATCTTCACCATCCGTTCTGGCTGGGCTCGCTGGGGCTTTTCATGGCGCGGCGGCTAAAAGTTCCCGCAGTCTACACCTACCATACGCGGCTCGAACATTACGCCCATTTCGTGCCCTTGCCCGGCATGCTGTTCCGGAATCTGATTTCTCATGCACTGATCAAACGCTTCGGCAACAAGTGCGACGGCATCATCGTGCCGACCTATTCCGGGGAAGAGTATCTACGCATGATTGGCGTTAAATCGGCCATCTTCGTGCAACCAACCGGCATCGAATACCAGCGTTTCCAGGAAGTCAGCAAGGAGGCGGTCGAGTCACTGCGGGAATCCCTGGGGATTGGCGAAGAGGCTGTATTTATCAGCGTGTCCCGGTTATCAAACGAGAAAAATATCGATTTCATGATTGAAGCGATCGACGCCGTGCGCAAACGCACACACCGGCCCTTCCGCTTCCTGATTATTGGCGAGGGGCACCAGAGAGACCGGCTTCAGGGGGTAATCGATGCCCGCGAACTAGGACAACACATTACTTTGGTTGGCTCCGTCCCCCCGGATGACATGGTGACTTATTACCGGCTCGGCGACCTCTTCCTGTTCGCCTCCAAATCAGAGACCCAGGGCATGGTGATTCTCGAGGCCATGGCGGCGGGGTTACCTGTGGTGGCGGTGCGTTCAAGCGGGATCGATGATGTGATCAGGCAGGGTTACAACGGCTTCAAAACGCCGGCAAGGCAAGAACTCTGGAGCAACAAGGTGGTGGAATTGCTGGAAAACGACGCCCTACGCATGGAACTCTCCGCCCATGCGCTGGACTTTGCCAAAGACTACTCGATCGAGCAATTTGCCCGGGACGTCAAAACCATTTACGCCACGCTGATCGCCAGCAATAAAAAGTGAAGGTCCCGGGAGTACCGCACGGCAGCGGGCATTTAGAATCCGTAAAGCAGGGACAGTGAGGTTTCGGTGTCGGTGCTGGCTGAGCCTGCTGGCGCATCGGACAGATGGGTGACCAAGTACGCCACTTTCATGGAGAGATTGCCCATCAGACTTGCCTGGATCGAGGTTTCGGATTCGGTGATGGTGTCGTTTTCACTCAAACCGATTTCAGTGCTCAACTTCTGACGGAACAGGGCAGTGTCTGACAAACCATAATCGAACTGGCCGGCCAGGCGGGCGATGGCTTCGTCTTCATCTCTCTCGCCGTCGTCGTTGACCTCAGCCAGTCTGGCAAACCGATAACCGGCACCAACCGACAGATCCAGAAACGAGCGTTCGCCGGCGGTCCAGACCCGGTTACCGTAACCGCTCGTTACCGAGGAACGGTAATCGAAACCGGAAAAGCGATCGTCATCGTAGGAGCCCCGCAGGAACCAGTATTGCCGGTCACTGAACTTGTAGTTGGTTTCGGCGTCCGCTTCGTACTTTTCTGCCGTGGTGGTATCGTCGGTTTCCGAAAAAAGCGTTCGCAGATTGCCTTTGTTACGCCAGTTAGTGGCGTCGTGGAGAAGGCCAAGGCGGCTGTTAATATTGGTTTCATCGGTGTTGCCAGAGGTAAGCAACACACCGAGTTCGGCCTCGCCTTCCCAGTTGCGAGTGTCAGTTTCCGCGACGGCCAGGGGGGACACAGTAAGTGCCACCACCACTGCTGATACTGAAGTGCGCATGATTTTTTTGTCTCCTTTTTAAATTGTGGCTCTTTATTACGACGCTGCCCATGATTCTGACCACAAGGGCATCAAAAACCGGGTAGAACAAAACCCTTGAGGGCGTTCTACAGGCGCCTAGGCAGATTTGGAGCCTTCGCCCGCCGCGCTCTTTTGAGCCTGTTCTGCGCGTTTCGCCCTTTTGGCGGCCTTGCGAGCTTCGATAAAGCGCGCCGCTTCGCCTCCCACATGGGTTTCCCCGCGCTCTTTTGCCAATTGCATCTGGCGCTCGCGCTCGGCAAACCGTGCTTTCTGCTCCGCACTCAGACTGTGCAGGCAACGGTGACAACTGACGCCCCGCTCGTATTCCGCGCGTTTCTTGTCATCCTCGGTAATCGGCCGGCGGCAGGCATGGCACTGGTCATAATCGCCAGGTTCCAGCCGGTGATTGACGGTCACCCGATCATCGAACACGAAGCATTCGCCCTGCCAGAGGCTGTCTTTTTCGGGCACCTCCTCCAGATATTTGAGAATACCGCCCTCAAGGTGGTAAACCTCCTCGAAGCCCTGCTCTTTCAGGTAGGCGGTGGACTTTTCGCAGCGGATCCCGCCGGTGCAGAACATGGCGACTTTCTTGTGCCTGACCGGGTCCAGATTATCGCGAACATAGGCGGGAAATTCCCGGAAGGTGTCGGTGGCCGGGTTGATGGCATGGCGAAAGGTGCCGATCTCAACTTCGTACTGGTTGCGGGTGTCGATGACCAGCACCTCAGGGTCGGCGACCAGAGCGTTCCAGTCGGCAGGCTTGACGTAGCTGCCGACAATGCGGCGCGGGTCGATACCCTCCTGTCCAAGGGTGACGATCTCTTTCTTGAGTTTGACCTTGGTGCGCTTGAACGGCTGGATACCCACCAGAGACTCCTTGAAGTCGATACCGTTAAAACGCTCATCCCGGGCGAGCCAGCCCCTGATAACATCGACACCCTCACGGGAACCGGCGATGGTGCCGTTGATGCCTTCACGGGCCAGCAACAGGGTGCCGCACACTGAGTGCCTGGTCATCAGGTCCAGCAGGGGCTGACGGAGGCTTTGGTAATCATCAAGGGCTGCGAACTTGTAGAGTGCGCAGACAACCACTTCGGCAGTCATATTCAGGTCTCCAGCGGGCCGGATCGTAAATCCGGAGCTTTCTTCAGTTACTGACTTTTCAGGCGCAGGCCTTCTTTTTCGATGGCAATGAGCTGTTTCTTGTAGAGCGCGCCTATGGCCTGCTTGAACACGCTCTTGCTGACGTTGAACTGTTTGTAAATGACTTCCGGCGGGCTCTTGTCCGTCAGAGGCAGAAAGCCGCCGCTCTGCTTTATCGCATCCAACACCCGTTCCGCGAAGTCGCTGACCTTGCCGTACCCCGCCTCGTAAAGGCTCAGCTCGATCTTGCCGTCGGGACGCAGGCGCTTGACGTAGCCGGTCATTTTCTGGCCTTTGCGCACGGGTTTGAACAACTGGTCCTGGTAAAGCAGACCCCAGAATTCGTGGTTGACGATCGCTTTGACGCCCAGGTCAGTCTTGTCGGCAATCAGCAATTGCACTTCCTGGCGTTCGGCCAGACCCTCGGCCTGCTCCTTGAGGAAACGGTTGAGCTTGGTGCTGGCGGCCAGCCGCCCGGTGTTGTCTTCGTAGACATATACCAGATAGGAGCGTCCTTCCTCCATCGGCACTCTTTGCTCGGCGAAAGGCACCAACAGGTCTTTGGACAGCCCCCAGTCCAGGAAAGCACCGACCGATGATACCGACACCACCTTGAGCCAGGCACACTCACCAACCTGGGCCTTGGCCTTTTCGGTGGTGGCGATGGGACGATCTTCCGAATCCAGCGAGACGAAAACCATGAGGTGGTCCCCGACTTTGGTGTCAGCAGGCACGTACCGGTTCGGCAGCAACAATTCGCCCGTGACCCCGGCATCCAGGCGGACCCCGATGTCTTCGATTCGTGTGACTTTCAGTCGTTCGTAACGGCCTACGTCAACCATTATGCCTCCGATTCACTATGCATTACTCAGTTCCGCCTTTGCTGGGGGGTGCGGTTCGCCCTGCCCTTGGCGGTGGTGGCCGCTGCCCTGGCCGGGAGCCGGAAGTGGCGGAGTCACCGGACGATTTGCCGGCTTTGCCTTTGCCTTTGGCTTTGACCTTGCTGCCAGCTTTGCCAGCCGGGCTCTTGGAGCGCTTGGGCTTCTTCGGCTTGGTGACTTTTTTCAGCTTCGCGGTCGGATCCGGCGACACCGGCACATCGTGCTCAGGGTCAAAGCCGTTGATGTTGTCCCGGGTGATGCGTTTTTTCATCAGGCGCTCGATGGCCCGTAATTCCACCACTTCATCGTGGCTTACTAGGGACACTGCGCGGCCCTTACTGCCGGCACGACCGGTGCGACCGATGCGGTGGATATAATCTTCCGGTGACCGGGGCAGATCGATGTTGACCACCAGCGGCAGGTCTTCGATGTCCAGACCACGTGCTGCCACGTCGGTAGCCACCAGAATACCGATCTTGCCACTTTTGAAATCTTCCAGCGCCCTGTTGCGCATGGCCTGGCTGCGGTCGCCGTGGATGGCGGTACAGCGAATACCATCGGCATAGAGTTCCTGCACCAGACGGTCGCAACCTTTTTTGGTTTTGACGAACACCAGCGCCTGGGACCAGGCTTTGGTGCGAATCAGGTGACTCAGCATTTCGCCCTTGCGTTTTTTGTCCACCGGGAACAGGCCGTGCTGAACCGTGGCCGCCGCGATCACCTTGGGGCTGACGTTCACTTCCAGCGGGTCACTCATGAAACCACGGCCCAGGGCCCGGATGTCGTCCGACAAGGTGGCGGAAAACAGCAGGTTCTGGCGTTTCTCAGGCAGCAAATCGAGGATTTTCCGGATATCCGCGAGAAAGCCCAGATCCAGCATGCGGTCGGCTTCGTCCAGCACCAGAGCCTCGAGCTGGTCGAATTTGACGGCGTTCTGGCGATACAAATCCATCAGACGGCCGGGGGTGGCCACCAGAATATCGGCGCCCTTGCGCAGCTTCATCATTTGCGGGTTGATCCGAACCCCGCCGTAGGCCACTTCCGTGCGAAGGCTCAGTTCACGCCCGTAAAGAACGGCGCTGGCACCAACCTGAGCGGCAAGCTCACGGGTCGGCGTGAGAATCAGTGCCCGCACGGAGTTGCTGCGCACCGGTTCGCCCGCGGCCAGTCGCTGCAATAATGGCAGGGTAAAGGCGCCGGTCTTGCCGGTGCCGGTCTGGGCCGCCGCCAGCATGTCACGGCCGGCCAGGATACCCGGGATGGCCTGTTCCTGAATGGGTGACGGTTGTTTGTAGCCCTGGGCTTCGATGGCCTGAAGCAGTGGCTCTGATAACTGAAGTTCAGCGAATGACATGGGGAACCCTGGAAGAGACCCGGAAAACCGGGCGGACAACGATAGCAAACGATCTGACCGCCTTTGCGAAAAAGGCGGTCACGATCAACAATCAGCGGATTATACGGATTTTCCGGTGCAACGTAGACAGGTTGGCGCTTTTTTGTGCATCAGGTATTACGCTTAGTGTCCCGGCTAGTTTCCGGCCTCGGCCAACTCTCTCTCGATAACCGCCGACATCTGGCCCCAACCAGGCTGTGACAGGGGGATGTTGTCGACAAACACAGTCGGCGTGCTGGCCACCCTGAGCTGCTGGGCTACCTTCAGGCTACGCTCAACCGCCTCGCGGTGCAGATCCGTGGCCAGGCAGTTGCGGAAGCGACGCTCTTTCAGGCCGAGCTCGTCGGCATACCGGGTAAAGACGCCGGTGGCCTGGCTGTTGTTGGACCACTCACTCTGGTTATCGAAGAGATGATCATGCATGGTCCAGTAGGCATCCTGGTCACCGGCACAACGGGCGGCCTCGGCCGCTTCCATGGCGTGCTGATGCTGGCGCAGCGGCAGGTCAAAGAACACAAAGCGAACCTGACCGCTCTCGACGTATTCGTCCCTGAGACGCTCGCTTGCCGGCGCAAAGCGGGCGCAGGCCGGACACTGGTAATCGGCAAATTCGCGCACGACCACCGGTGCGTCTTCGTCGCCGATCGAGACGCCGTAGCGATCCACGCCCGCCGGGAACGCCTCGGTTGATGGCGGCACTGAAGGCAGGCCGGCCGAGTCAGGAGTAGGTGCGCGTGTCAGAAAATACAGGCCGACAAGAATGGCCAGCAAGACCACCACAATAATGGCAATCATCGGGCCACGGCCAGATTTCGGGGTTTTCGGGGGCCGTGCCGGTGCGCCGGTTTTCTTGCGTCGATTAGCTTCGCCCATAAATACCTGCTCCTGAGGCGTGGAAAGTACAAAACCTGTTGTGAATGGTATCAGGATAGGGTGTTCTTATCTTGCCTCAAATGTTTTAAAAACAAGGCTGTTTACAGGCAGCCGACCCAACCCGCCACTTCGATGCAGAGATGCACGCAGTTCAGAGCAATTGCCCAGGCACCTGGTTTTGGTTTGCTGTAAACAATTTATGAACTTTCGCCGCGGAATGACGTACTGTTCCGAGGAAACAGTTGACACAGGTGAAAAACATGTTTGATTTTTTAAAAACGGATCCGAGAAAGAAGCTGCAGAAAGAATACGAAAAGAAACTCACCGAAGCCATGGAAGCCAGTAGAAGCGGCGACACCTACAGTTATTCGATGCTTACCGAAGAAGCGGAAAAGATTTACGCGCAACTGCAAGAGCTCGGGAAATAACAAGTCAGCAGAGGCTCGATACGGCGCTTAGCGTCCGGTCAGTTGGCGGACTTGCTGCTTGAGTCGCTCCACCTCGCGGCGAAGCTGCTGCACGTCATCCAGCAGTTCCAGCGAGACCGCCAGGCCCGGCACATTGAGCTTGAGGTCTCTCTGCAATCGCTGGGCCTTTCGGAGCCGCGCCAGCGACTCCAGGTCGAACGTCCACTCAGGCGCTGCCGGTTCTTCGACCGGCTCAATGACGCCGTAACTCACCAGCTTGATGACGTATTCCGCATGAACTCCGCTCTGCTCACACAGCTCCCGCAGTGTAAAGGTCGTTGTCTGCTCCACCACTTCGGTACGGACTTGACTGGCCACGATCGTCCCTCCTGATCAGGTTTTCATCTTGCTGCGGGGGTCGAAGGATTGTTCCTCGTCCGCAAGCTGCCGGTAAAGCGATTCGGCCTTTTCACTATGCTGTTTTGGCAAGGTGACCTGCAAAACCACAATCTGATCACCCGCCGACTTGCCGGCTTTGTTAGGCATACCTTTGCCCTTGAGCCTGAGCCTCTGTCCGGTGGTGGCACCTTTGGGAATGGTCAGATTCACTTTTGAGTCCACCGTAGGCACCGGCACCTTGGCACCCAGAGCCGCCTCCCATGGCGCCACTGGCAAGGTCAGCAGAATGTTTTCGCCTTCCACGGTAAATAATGGATGAGGCGCCAGTTCCACTTCAATGAACAAATCACCGGCGGCGCCGCCGCCCACGCCTGGCGAACCCTGACCTTTCAGGCGAATATGCTGGCCCTCACGCATCCCCGGCGGGATTTTGACCTTCAGGGTCTTACGCCGGGGCACAAGCCGGCCTCGCTCATCTGCTTCAGTGACATTGAAGGAAACCTGTTTTTCGCAACCCTTAACAGCTTCTTCCAGAAACAACGCCAGCCGCGCATGAACGTCCTCACCACGCATAGCTGCTCCCCGGCCAAAGCCGAAACCGCCCGGGCCTGCGCCCTGTTGGCGACGGCCGCCTCCGAACATGGATTCAAAAAAATCGCTGAATTGCGCGGCGTCGGCCTCGGTGTAACCTCCGCCGCCGAAGGGCGACCGACTCTGCCAGCCCGGTGGCGGCTCGAAGGAACCGTCACCACGAGCACCGTATTTACGCATCTGGTCGTATTCGGCCCGCTTATCCGGATCTTTCAGCACTTCGTAGGCTTCACCGACATCCTTGAATTTGATCTCGGCGTCTTTTTCCTTGCTGACATCCGGATGGAATTTCCGGGCCAGTTTTCGGTAAGCTTTCTTGATTTCATCAACCGGGGCGTCTTCGCTTACCCCCAGCACTGCATAATAATCCTTGAAGTCCATTAATGACCCCGCATCCATACAAACAAAAAAGCCGCGATGGCTTTCAATCTTAAACCCTATAATTGATGCGACAACGCAAAATACAAGGTCACAGGCAGGACTTAGATTGATCGGGAACAGTCAGACATCAAAGGCGGGCATAAGGAGAGAAGTCCGGCCATGCTGAACCGCGGGCCGGACGGGGGCATCACATCAAAGACTAGTTGAAGGCAGGGTCAAGTTCTCGGCGCTCGTACCGTCCCGCCATGTCGTCCATGCTGATGGGCTTGATCTTGCTGGCATGGCCGGCGGAACCAAAGGCTTCGTAGCGATCGATACAGACATCCCGCATGGCCTTGATGGTCTCCTTGAAAAATTTGCGCGGGTCAAATTCGGTAGGGTTATTGGCCAGGAAGCGCCGGATTGAGCCGGTGCTGGCGAGCCGCAAGTCGGTATCCACGTTGACCTTGCGCACCCCATACTTGATGCCCTCGACGATCTCCGACACCGGCACACCATAGGTTTCCGGGATTTCGCCACCGTGCTCGTTAATGATCTTGAGCCATTCCTGGGGCACGGAGCTGGAGCCGTGCATGACCAGATGGGTTTCCGGTATGCGGGCGTGAATCGCCTTGATCCGGTCAATGGCAAGAATGTCGCCGGTGGGCGGGCGGCTGAATTTGTAGGCACCATGGCTGGTGCCAATGGCAATGGCCAGGGCATCCACGTGGGTTTTGCGCACAAAGTCCGCCGCTTCTTCCGGATCGGTCAGCATCTGGCTGTGGTCCAGTGTGCCGGCCGCTCCGACGCCGTCCTCTTCGCCGGCCTGGCCGGTTTCCAGGGACCCCAGGCAGCCGAGCTCGCCTTCCACGGAAACACCGCAGGCGTGGGCCATGTCGACCACTTTGCTGGTGACTCTGACGTTATAGTCGTATTCGGTCGGAGTTTTGCCATCTTCTCCCAGTGAGCCGTCCATCATTACCGAGCTGAAGCCCAGATGAATGGAGCGCTGACAGATGGTCGAACTGGTGCCATGATCCTGGTGCATGACCACCGGAATATGGGGAAACTCCTCAACAGCGGCCAGCATCAGATGACGCAGGAAAGGTGCACCAGCGTACTTCCGGGCGCCAGCCGAGGCCTGCACGATTACCGGGGAATCGGTCTTGTCCGCCGCTTCCATGATAGCGCGCATCTGCTCAAGGTTGTTGACGTTAAACGCAGGCACTCCATACCCAAACTCAGCTGCATGGTCGAGCAGCTGACGCATCGAGATTAGGGCCATGAGAAATCTCCTCGTTAAATCGGAAAACGGATGCCGGGCTTTGCGTTTTTGGTGCGCCCGGCTCTAGAACGGGTTCAGGCGCCGCGCGACTCCAGCATTGCAACAGCAGGCAATTCCTTACCTTCGACAAACTCAAGAAAAGCGCCGCCACCCGTGGAAATATAAGAAATCTGGTCCGCGATACCGTACTTATCCACCGCCGCAACCGTATCACCGCCGCCAGCCAGGGAGAAGGCATCACTGGCGGCAATTGCCTGGGCCAGCGTCTTGGTGCCGTTGCCGAACTGGGCAAACTCGAATACGCCTACCGGGCCGTTCCACAAAATGGTTTTGGAGGATTTCAGCAGGTCTGCGAACTGGCCCGCAGTTTCAGGCCCCACGTCGAGAATCATGTCGTCTTCGTCCACCTTGTCGATAGCCTTGACCGTGGCTTCCGCGTCCTCGTCGAATTTCTTGGCAACCACCACATCACTGGGCAGCGGAATCTTGACCCGGCCGGCAATTTCCCGGGCGGTATCCAGCAGGTCGTGCTCGCAGAGTGATTTGCCCACCGGATGGCCTGCGGCCGCGAGGAACGTGTTGGCAATACCACCCCCCACGATCAGCTGGTCGCAAATGCGGGACAGGGAATTGAGCACATCCAGCTTGGTGGAAACCTTGGAGCCGCCCACAATGGCCACTACGGGCCGTTCGGGGTTATCCAGCGCCTTGGTCAGAGCTTCCAGCTCGGACGACAGCAAGGGACCGGCGCAGGCTTCCGGCGCGAACTTGCCAACGCCGTGGGTTGAGGCCTGGGCACGGTGCGAGGTGCCAAAGGCATCCATCACGTAAACATCGCACAGGGCAGCGTACTTCTTCGCCAGAGCTTCGTCGTCTTTCTTTTCACCTTTGTTAAAGCGAACGTTTTCGAGCATGACCACTTCGCCGTCTGCCAACTCGACACCGTCCAGGTAATCTTTAACCAGGCGTACGTCCTTGCCCAACACCCCGGACAGGTGTTCCGCCACCGGTTTCATGGAATTGGCCTCGTCATAATGGCCCTCTTCCGGTCGCCCCAGATGGGACATGATCATCACTTTGGCGCCGGCATCCAGCGCCGCCTTGATCGTCGGCACCGAAGCACGGATGCGGGCATCGCCCTCGACTTTGCCATTCTTGACCGGTACGTTCAGGTCTTCGCGGATCAACACACGCTTACCGGAAAGATCCAGTTCAGTCATCTTTTTAATAGCCATAACGTTTTCTCATCCTTAATTGATGGCGTTTAAGAACCTGTCTCAGGCTCCCTTCGAAAAAAATTGTGCCGCCTTACCCGGCTAGACACGGCCAAGGCTCTACTTACTGACGAAGCTTCAGCCAGGCCTGGCTGACATCCAGCATGCGGTTGGCGAAGCCCCATTCATTATCGAACCAACAGAGCACTTTTACCATGCGGTCGCCCGTCACACGGGTCTGGCCCCCATCCACGATACCGGAGCGCGGATCGTGGTTAAAATCAGCACTGGCCAGTAACTCGTCGGTATAGCCGAGAATACCCTTCAACGGCCCAGACGTTGCCACCTGTCTGAGGAGGGCATTAACCGCGGCCACCGAGGTCGGCTGACGAACGTTGACGGTCATATCAATGGCCGACACATTCATGGTCGGAACCCGCATGGCCACTGAACTGAAGCGGCCCTTCATGTGGGGCAGCAGACGTTCTATGCCGCGGGCCAGCCCAGTGTCCACCGGAACGATGTTGTGCAGAGCACTGCGGGTGCGCCTCAGGTCCTGGTTGTGATAGGCGTCGATCACCGGCTGATCGTTCATGGCGGCGTGGATGGTGGTGGTGTTGCCATGTTCCACGCCAAGCGCATCGTCCAGAGCCTTGATCACCGGCACGATGCAGTTGGTGGTACAGGATGCGGCGGCGACGATCCGATCGTCCGCCTGCAACTCAGCATCATTGATACCAAACACCAGGGTACGATCCACGTCCGATTCAGCCGGCTGGGAGAAAAGCAGGCGGCGCGCACCGGCGGCCAGGTGCTTTTCCGCTGTGGCCCGATCCGAAAACGAGCCCGAGCACTCCAGCACCAGGTCAATGTCCAGGTCGGCCCAGGGCAATCGCGCAGGATCCGACTCTCTCACCACCGTGACAGAGTCCCCAGCCACCATCAGCAAGCCGTTCTCGACCCGCACTTCGCCCTGAAACCGGCCATGGGTGGAGTCGTACTTGGTCAGATGGGCGATGGTCTCTATATTGGAGAGCTCATTGATCGCGACTACCTGAAGCTGATCCCGGTAGCCGTTCTCATAGATGGCCCGCAATGCACACTGACCTATCCGGCCATAGCCGCTGATCGCGATCCGATAAGGTGCCCCGGCATCGGTCATCAACCTTCCAGCAAGTCCTGTGCAACGGACACGACGTTATCGACGGTAAAGCCGAAGGTCTTGAACAAGTCCCCGGCTGGTGCCGATTCGCCAAAGCTGCTCATGCCGACAATGCGGCCATCCAGACCGACGTATTTATGCCAGTAATCCTCGATGCCCGCTTCAATCGCAACGCGATTGGTGACATCCAGCGGCAATACCTTTTGGCGGTATTTTGCCGGCTGGGCATCGAACACATCGGTCGACGGCATGGAAACCACCCGGACCCGATGGCCATTTTCACGCAGCGCGTGCGCGGCATCCTGGGCCAGGGCCACTTCAGACCCCGTGGCAATCAGGATCAAATCCGGCGCGCCCTTGCTGTCAGACAGGATGTAGGCGCCGCGGGCAACATTTGCAAGCTGGTCATCGTCCCGGTCCTGATGAGGCAGGGCCTGGCGAGAGAAAATCAACGCGGTCGGGCCGTCTTTGCGCTCAAGCGCCGCTTTCCAGGCGACGGCGGACTCGACCGTGTCAGCCGGACGCCAGACACTCATGTTCGGCGTGGTTCTCAGACTCGCCATCTGTTCCACCGGCTGGTGGGTCGGGCCGTCTTCACCCAGACCGATGGAGTCGTGCGTAAAGACCATGATGGAGCGCTGTTTCATCAGTGCCGCCATACGCACGGCGTTGCGGCAGTATTCCATGAAGATCAGGAAGGTGGCGCCATAAGGAATCAGGCCGCCGTGCAGGGCGAGGCCATTCATGATGGCCGCCATGCCGAATTCGCGCACACCGTAATAAATGTAGTTGCCGCCGGCGTCGTCTCTGGACACGCCCTTGCTATCGCTCCAGATAGTCAGGTTGGAACCCGCCAGGTCGGCAGAGCCGCCCAAAAGTTCCGGCAGCATAGGGCCATAGGCGTTCAGGATGTTCTGGGAAGCCTTGCGGCTGGCGATGCTCTCGCCCTTGTCCTGACAGGCGCGGATATAATCGTCGGCCAGCCCGGCAAAGTCGGCAGGCAGGTCTCCGGCCATGCGGCGGCGGAATTCAGCGGCCAGTTCCGGATGCGCTTTTTCGTAGCCGGCGAAACGCTGTTCCCATTGTTGTTCCGCCGTGGCGCCTTTCTCCCGGGCATCCCAACCGGCATAAATTTCGGCAGGCACTTCAAAAGGCCCGTGAGTCCAACCCAGATTTTCCCGGGCCAGTTCGATTTCCTCCTCCCCGAGCGGCGCGCCATGGCAGCTCTCGGTGCCCTGTTTGTTGGGTGCGCCAAAACCGATGATGGTGCGGCAGCAGATCAGGGTGGGCTGATCGGTATTGGCCCGACCGGCTTCGATAGCGGCGCGAACGGCGTCGGCGTCGTGGCCGTCAACGGCGGAAATAACCTGCCAGCCATAGGCTTCAAAGCGCTTTGCCGTGTCGTCGGTAAACCAGCCTTTCACATCACCATCAATGGAAATGCCGTTGTCGTCGTAGAAGAAAATCAGTTTGCCCAGGCCCAGAGTGCCGGCCAGGGAACTGATCTCATGGGAGATGCCCTCCATCAGACACCCATCACCCAGAAACGCGTAGGTATAGTGATCCACGATGCTGTGACCGTCACGATTGAACTGCGCAGCCAGGGTTTTCTCAGCCAGCGCGAAACCCACGGCATTGGCGATACCCTGTCCCAGCGGGCCGGTGGTGGTCTCGACGCCCGGTGTATAGCCATATTCGGGGTGGCCCGGCGTGCGCGAATGCAACTGCCGGAAGTTTTTCAGGTCGTCGATGGCCAGGTCATAGCCGCTCAGGTGCAGCAGCGAATACACCAACATGGAGCCATGGCCGTTGGACAGTACGAACCGGTCGCGGTTGGCCCAGTCCGGGTTGGCGGGGTTGTGGCTCAGGTAGTCATTCCACAGAACCTCGGCGATATCTGCCATTCCCATTGGCGCGCCAGGGTGGCCGGATTTGGCCTTCTGGACCGCGTCCATGCTAAGCGCACGGATCGCGTTGGCAAGATCTTTACGAGACTGCATTGAGTGTTTCTCCACTGACGACGAAAAGCAAAAGGTGAATCGTGCAAAATGACGCGCGTATTTTCACCGATTAGTGACCACCGGAGCAAATCAGACTGCGTCAGCCATTAATACCCCCTGCCGAAATCACGGCGGGGAAAGGCTTTTAAATCTATATCAATATTTTTTGATATTGCACTTGATCAACCCATCGCCGCACATTACACTTCTGAACTATGACAAACCAGATACCCGAGCAAACGGCCAAAATGTCTTCCGCCCGAATCCTAGCGCCGATCTATAAGGCCAGTGGCGATCCGTTGCGGCTTGAAATCCTGCGGGTCCTGAGACGCGACACCTTTGGTGTTCTTGAGCTGAGCCACCTGTTTGATATGCGCCAATCGGGTATGAGCCACCACCTGAAGGTCATGCACAAGGCCGGGTTGCTGGAGCCTCAACGTGAGGGCAACGCCATTTTTTACCGCCGCCCGCTGCATCTGGAAACCGACAAATTGGCGGATGGCACGATTCGACAGGTCTTCGACACGGTCGATCGCATACCGCTGCCGCCGCATCTGCAGCAGCGTATAGAGGCGATCCGGACCCAGAGGGCCGACCAGTGCCGGGCCTTTTTCGCCCGCCACGCGGAGCAGTTCCGCGAGCAGCAGGAGCTCATTGCCGCTTTTGATCTCTACGCCGGGCCGGTGGCCAAGCTGCTTCGGCAAAGGGCAGACCGGAAAAACTGGCTGACCGCCCTGGAGATCGGCCCCGGGGAAGGCGCATTTCTGCCGGTCCTGTCTCAGCTCTGCCCCCGGGTGGTGGCACTGGACAATTCCCGGGACATGCTGGCGAAAGCCAGGCAGGCATGTCTGGATGAGAAAATCGATAATGTGGAACTGATTGAAGGCGTGACCGACGCTCTAGTGGACCGGGGCGACACCTTTGATCTGGTAGTGGCCAACATGGTGCTACACCACGTCCCCAGTCCGGCGGACATACTGCTGGATGCCGCCGGCTTGATGACCCCGGGCGGCTGCCTGGTGATAAGCGACCTTTGCCGCCACGATCAGGAATGGGCCAAAGACAATTGCGGCGACCTCTGGCTCGGCTTTGAACCCGAGGAACTGACAGCCTGGGCGAACGAAGCCGGGCTGACGCCGGGTGAGTCACTGTTCATAGGGTTGCGCAACGGCTTCCAGATCCAGGTGCGCGAATTCTGGAAAATAACAGGTCGTCACTGACGGCAAGAACAGAAAAGGTTCCGACACAGCCGGGCAAACAACCAACGAGTACACAGGCAACTGAAGGGCTCATTTTTAATCGCTCATCTAACAGGAGCAAAACTGCATGTCTGATTACAGTGTTTTTACTTCCGAATCGGTCTCTGAAGGCCACCCGGACAAATTGGCCGACCAGATCTCCGACGCTGTTCTGGATAAAATCCTGGAAACCGACCCGGACGCGCGGGTTGCCTGTGAAACCATGGTTAAAACCGGTGTGGCCATTGTTGGCGGTGAAATCACTACCTCGGCCTGGGTTGATCTCGAAGAACTGGTTCGCTCAGTCATCAAGGATGTGGGTTACACCTCATCAGATGTGGGCTACGACGGTGACACTTGTGGCGTAATCAATATCATTGGCAAGCAGTCCGTGGATATCGCTCAGGGCGTTGACCGCCGCAAACCGGAAGATCAGGGCGCCGGCGACCAGGGTCTGATGTTCGGCTATGCCAGCAACGAGACCGACGTACTCATGCCGGCTCCGATCTGCTACGCCCATCGTCTGGTGGAACGCCAGTCTGAAGTGCGCAACTCGAGTCAACTGCCCTGGTTGCGTCCCGACGCGAAAAGTCAGGTGACCTGCCGCTATGAAAACGGCAAAGTCGTCGGCATCGACACCATTGTGCTTTCGACCCAGCACGACGAAGACGTGTCCATGACGGACTTGCACGAAGCGGTGATGGAGCTGATCGTCAAAAATGTGATCCCGGCGGGGCTGCTGGACAAGCACACCAAATTCCACATCAACCCAACCGGCAAGTTCGTGATCGGCGGACCGGTCGGCGACTGTGGCCTGACGGGGCGCAAGATCATCGTCGATACCTACGGCGGCATGGCCCGTCATGGCGGCGGCGCTTTCTCCGGTAAGGACCCGTCCAAGGTGGACCGTTCAGCGGCTTATGCCAGCCGTTACGTGGCCAAGAATATCGTCGCTGCCGGTCTGGCTGATCGCTGTGAGATTCAGGTGTCCTATGCCATCGGTGTGGCTGAACCTACGTCGATTTCGATCAACACGTTCGGAACCGGCAAGATCAGCGAAGATCGTTTGGCGGCGCTGGTGCGGGATAACTTCGACCTGCGCCCTTATGCCATTACCAACATGCTGGACCTGCTCCACCCGATGTACCGGGCCACGTCCGTTTACGGTCACTTCGGGCGCGAGCCCTATGAGATGACCGCTGGCGGCAAGACCTTTACGGCGTTCCCCTGGGAGAAGACTGATCGGGCGGCTGCGTTGAAAGACGCTGCGGGGGTTTAAGACCGACTAAGGGTTAGGTTGGTCGCCTGCACCTGTTTGCTTGGGAGCTGCCTTAATCAAAGTAGGCCTGAGCGTTTTAGTGCAGGCGGCGAGAATGTGACCCAGAAACCTAACGGTGCGTAGTCATTAGGGGCGCAATCGACGAGAGATAAGAAAGAACGCTGCGGAGGACATGGCCTCCCCAACGCTCTAAACATCGATACCCAAGGCGCAGGCATCCAGACCGCCATCGCCAAAAGTTCAAAAGAGGGGTTGGGGAGGCTTTGCCCCGGACTGTTGGAGGCCATGGATGGCCGGAAATCAAGCGCACATGGACGTGCTTGTAGCGTGTCCGGGGCAAAGCCTCCCCAACGCCGACACTACCGAATTCGAGGCCAGAATATCCAAGGGCCAGCACAAGCTAAAAACCGAGGAGCACAATTAATGAGCACTCCAGCAGAAAAACTGAAAAGCTTTTCAGATTACAAAGTCCGCGATATCTCACAGGCCGACTACGGCCGCAAAGAGATCTCGATCGCCGAAGGCGAAATGCCCGCGCTGATCGCATTACGTGAGCGGTACAGAAGCGACCAGCCACTTGCAGGCGCCAAAGTCATGGGGTGTATCCACATGACCATCCAGACCGCTGTTTTGATTGAAACACTGGTCGCACTGGGCGCTGACGTGCGCTGGTCATCGTGCAACATCTTCTCCACCCAGGATCATGCGGCGGCCGCTATTGCGGCGCAAGGCATCCCGGTATTCGCCTGGAAAGGCGAAACCGACGAGGAGTACGACTGGTGCCTTGAACGCACCGTTGGCGCCGATGTTCAGGGTTGGGAGCCCAACATGATTCTGGACGACGGTGGCGATCTGACCGCCCTGCTCCATGAAAAGTACCCGGACGTGCTGAGCAAGTGCCACGGCGTCACCGAAGAGACCACCACCGGTGTTCACCGTCTGCAGGAAATGCTGCGCGACGGCACTTTGAAAGTGCCGGCCATCAACGTCAACGACGCCGTCACCAAAGCCAAAAACGACAACAAGTACGGCTGCCGTCACAGCCTGAACGACGCCATCAAGCGTGCCACCGACCACCTGATGGCCGGCAAGAAAGCGCTGGTGATCGGTTATGGCGATGTGGGCAAGGGCTCGGCCGCTTCCCTGCGTCAGGAAGGCATGATTGTAAAAATCACTGAATCCGATCCGATTTGCGCCATGCAGGCCTGCATGGATGGTTTTGAAGTGGTTTCGCCCTACATCAACGGCATTAACACCGGCACCGAAACCGGCATCAACAGGGACTTGCTGCAGAGCACCGACCTGCTGGTCACGTCCACCGGCAATATGAACGTCTGTGACGCCAACATGCTCAAGGCGCTGAAATCCAGGGCCGTGGTGTGCAATATCGGTCACTTCGACAACGAGATCGACACCGGCTACATGCGCAAGCATTGGGAATGGGACGAAGTGAAGCCGCAGGTCCATGTGGTTTACCGTGACAAAGCCGTCAACGATCACCTGATCCTGCTGTCGGAAGGCCGTCTCGTGAACCTGGGCAATGGCACCGGCCATCCGTCACGCATCATGGACGGCTCCTTCGCCAACCAGGTGCTGGCACAGATGCACCTGTTCGAGCGCAAGTTTGCCGACTTGCCGGAAGAGGCCCGCGCCAAAGGCGTATACGTGCAGGTTCTGCCCAAGCACCTGGATGAAGAAGTGGCTCGTGCCATGGTGGAAGGTTTTGGCGGCACCATGACCACATTGACCCCGGAACAGGCCAGCTACATTGGCGTACCGGTAGAAGGGCCTTTCAAGCCCGAGTCTTACAAGTACTGATCGAGAGCACAGCCATGCATTCGCAAAAACAGTTCGAGCGTCGGTTCAGCTTCGAGTTTTTCCCGCCCAGAACGGATCAGGGCAAGGAAAAACTTCAGGTTGTTCGGGACCAGCTCGCCGAAGTTAATCCAGCGTTCTTTTCGGTGACCTTTGGGGCCGGTGGCTCTACCCGCGACCGGACCCTGGAAACCGTAAAAAACCTGCATTCACAAGGTATCTCGACGGCGCCCCATCTTTCCTGCATCGGTTCCACCAAAGCCAGTATTGCCGAGTTGCTCGATCTGTACCGGGAACATGGCGTTAACCGGATTGTCGCCCTCCGGGGCGACATGCCCTCAGGCATGGGCGGCACTGCCGGGGAACTTCGCCACGCCAACGAACTGGTGAGTTTTATCCGGGATCACAGCGGTGATGCATTCCACGTAGAAGTGGCGGCCTACCCCGAGTTCCATCCCCAGGCCCGCAACGCTGAAGAAGATCTGAAAAACTTTGCTCGCAAAGTCAGGTCCGGCGCCGACAGCGCCATCACCCAGTATTTCTTCAACGCCGACAGCTACTTCTACTTCATTGACCGGATCGAGAAGATGGGCCTGGACATACCGGTCGTGCCGGGCATCATGCCCATTGTCAATTATTCGAACCTGGTCCGGTTTTCGGAGATGTGCGGCGCAGAAATTCCGCGCTGGATTCGCAAGCAGCTGGAAGCCTACGCCGACGATAGCGTCAGCGTGCGCAAGTTCGGTGAGGAGATGCTCACCGACATGTGCGACAAGCTTTTGGAGGCCGGCGCGCCCGGCCTGCACTTTTATACCCTGAACCAGGCTGAGGCCAGCCTGAATATCTGGCGCAACCTGGGGCTCAGGGAAGGCGAATAACACACCGTTTGCCCCAAACCCGGAAATTTGACTCCGGACTCCCCAAACGTCGGCAACCGCCGGCGTTTTTCGTTTCAGACTCAGCATTTAGTGGGAAAAAGCATCAATCTGTTTGATTTTGCATCCAGTGTACGGCCATAGTCTCGGATGGAGAGGATTTTGTGAACTCTCTGTTATTAAGCCTTCGCCTCCTCAGAAACCTGGCTGAGAGGGCCCATCATTATTAAAGGAGACACCATGAAAGCTGCATGGATTAAGAGCCTGAGCGCTGCTGTAGCACTGACCGTCAGTGCCGGCGCACTGAACGCCGAGACACTCCGGGTTGCCACCGACCCCAGTTTTGTCCCTTTTGAGATGCTGGACCCTGAAAGCGGAGAAATGATCGGCTTCGACATGGACATCATCGCCGAAGTAGCGGAGCGCGCCGGCTTTGACTATAACCTCACCACCATGGACTTCAACGGCATCATTCCGGCCCTGCAAACTGGCAATGTCGACATCGCCATCGCCGGCATCACCATCACCGAAGAACGCGAGAAGATTGTCGATTTTTCCGACCCCTACTATGACTCGGGCCTGCGCATTTTGGTTCGGGCAAACAATAATGACATAAAAGAATTCGAAGACCTGGAAGGTAAGGATATTGGCACCAAGATCGGCAGCACCAGCTATGACTACCTAACCGAGAAGCTTGAGGAGGACGACGGTGTGACTCCTTACCCCGGAAGCTCCGACATGTATATGGCGCTGATGGCAGGCAACGTTGAAGCGGTCTTCTATGACGCCCCGAACGTAGGCTATTTTGCCAGCACCAACGGTAACGGCCGGGTCAAAACGGTCGGACCGCTTTACGAGGGGCAGCAGTACGGCATCGCCCTCAAGGGCGGCAGCGAGTGGGTTGATGAAGTGAACGCGGCCCTCGCCGATATGAAAGAAGATGGCACCTATCAGGAAATCTACGAAAAGTGGTTCGGCGAAATGCCCGACGCCGACTAACGCAGAGCAATGAATTACCTTGCGCCGGGCTGGCCTGTTGACCCCCGGCGCAACACCAACCTCTGCAGGGAGATTTAACCCGTGGAATCCACGTTCCAGTTCGACTGGCAGGCGGCCATCAATTCGATACCGTTTCTGCTCAAAGGCATTCCCTATACCCTCCTCATTTCATTCGGCGGCCTCGCCATCGGCTTTGCACTGGGCATTTTATTCGGCCTTCTGAGCATTAACAAACGCTGGTTCATGCGCTGGCCGGCCACCGCCTACATCGAGATTTTCCGGGGTACGCCCATCCTCGTGCAGGTTCTTTTTATTTTCTACGGTCTGCCGGATCTGCTTGGCGGGCCCATTGACCCGCTGACCGCCGGCATCGCCGCCATTGCCCTGAACTCGGGGGCCTATATTTCGGAAGTGGTTCGGGGCGGTGTGCAGTCCATCGACCGGGGCCAGACCGAAGCCGGGCTGTCGCTGGGGTTATCACGAACCCAGACGTTCTGGTCCATTGTCTGGCCTCAGGCCTTTCGCCGCATGATACCGCCGCTGGGTAATCAGGCCATCGTCAGCATCAAGGACACCTCGCTGTTTTCGGTCATTGGCGTGGGCGAACTGGTGCGCCAGGGCCAGGTCTACATTGCCAACACCTTTACCGCCTTCGAAGTCTATTTTGTAGTAGCCCTGATGTACCTGTGCATCACGTTGTCACTGTCCGTGGGTTTACGGATGCTGGAAAGACGAGGCGTCGCAAACATCTGACGAGCAGTACCGGCCGAATTAAGAGAGGCACATATTCATGACACAGATCGTAAAAATGCAGGGTCTGAACAAACACTTCGGTGAGCTTCACGTGCTGAAGGAAATCGACCTGAGCGTGGAGCCGGGGGAAGTCGTGGTGATCATCGGCGCCAGCGGCTCAGGCAAATCCACCCTGATTCGGTGCGTTAACGGCCTCGAGGAATACCAGTCCGGCCAATTGCTGGTGGACAAGGAAAACCTGTTACCGAAAGGCGCCAGCCAGAAAGGCCTGGCGACCATCCGCAAACAGGTAGGCATGGTGTTCCAGCAGTTCAACCTGTTTCCGCACCTGACGGTCAAAAAGAACATCATGCTGGCCCCCACCAAGGTCAAAGAAGTATCGGACACGGACGCGGCCAGGCTGGCGGACCGCCTGCTCGACCGGGTCGGCATTGCCACCCAGGCCAACAAGTACCCCTCGCAGCTGTCTGGCGGCCAGCAACAGCGGGTGGCTATCGCCCGGGCACTGGCCATGGACCCCCGGCTCATGCTGTTTGACGAGCCCACCTCGGCCCTGGACCCGGAAATGATCGGGGAGGTTCTCGATGTCATGCGGGAGCTCGCCAAGGAAGGCATGACCATGATGGTGGTGACCCATGAAATGGGCTTCGCCAGAGAAGTGGCCGACCGGGTGATTTATATTCATGAAGGGCGAATCGTCGAGGAAGGCAAACCCGAAGCGGTTTTCGACAATCCCCAGCATGAACGCACCCAGGCCTTCCTCGCACGGGTGCTCAAGCACTGACAAGTCGAGTCAACTTGAAAACCGCCAGCCGGTCATAACTGGTACGCCGACCCCTGCACCAGTATCATGACCGCTTGCCATTTTGATCCGGCGGAATTACAGGAGCACCCAGCATGCGCAACGCGGATATCGTCGCAAGAGACCTGAAATCGGTCTGGCACCCCTGCACCCAGATGAAAGACCATGAATCCTTACCGCTGATCCCCATCAAAAGGGGCGAAGGTGTCTGGCTTGAGGATTTCGAGAACAATCGCTACATCGATGCGGTGAGTTCCTGGTGGGTCAATCTGTTCGGCCACGCCAACCCGCGGATCAACGGCGCCATCCGGGATCAGATCGAGCAGCTGGAGCACGTGATTCTGGCCGGGTTCAGCCATGAGCCGGTGGTCAATCTGTCCGAGCGGCTGATCGAGGTGACCCCGGACGGTCTCAACAAGTGCTTCTACGCTGATAATGGCTCCTCCGCCATCGAAGCGGCGCTGAAAATGAGTTTCCATTACTGGAAGAACCATGGCAAGCCGGGCAAGAAGAACTTCGTCAATCTGGGCAACAGCTACCACGGCGAAACCCTGGGCGCCTTGGCCCTGGGGGATGTCGCCCTTTACAAGAACACGTATCAGCCACTGCTGATGGAAGTGATCACGGCGCCCTCGCCGGATGCCTACAACCGCGAACCCGGCGAAACCAGCGAAGACTACGCCCTGCGCCAGTTCGAGGCCATGGAGAAAATCCTGGCGGAACGGCATGACGAGATTTGCGCCGTGGTAGTCGAGCCCATGATCCAGTGCGCCGGCGGCATGCGCATGCACCACCCGATCTACCACACCAAGCTGCGTGAAGCCTGCAACCGCTACGATGTGCACCTGATCGCGGATGAGATCGCCGTTGGCTTTGGCCGTACCGGCACCCTGTTCGCCTGTGAGCAGTCCGGCATCACCCCGGATTTCATGTGTCTGTCGAAAGGCCTGACGGCAGGCTATCTGCCGCTATCCGTCGTATTAACCACCGATGATGTCTACGACGCCTTTTACGACGATTACGAAACCATGCGGGCCTTTCTGCACTCCCACAGCTATACCGGCAACCCCATCGGCTGTGCGGTGGCCCTGGCAACCCTGGATATTTTCCGGGACGACCGCGTCATAGAGAACAATCGTGGCCTTGCCACCTGCATGTCGGAGTCGGTGGCGCATCTGGCCGACCACCCCAATGTCGGTGACATCCGCCAGCACGGCATGACACTGGCAATTGAAATGGTGAAGAACAAAGCCGACCTGACGCCCTTCCCCTGGCAGGAAAGACGTGGCTTGAAGGTTTACCAGCATTCACTGACCCGCGAGGCTTTGTTGCGCCCCCTGGGCAATGTGGTGTATTTCATGCCGCCTTATGTGATCACCGAGGAACAGATACGTCATCTGGCCCAGGTTGCCACTGAAGGCATCGAAATAGCGGTCCGGGACTGAGCGATAATCAGCGTGGTGTCATAAAAGCATGAGAGTTCCAAGAATTTATACTTCCGCCGATCTGGCGGCCGGTGAGTCCCATACCCTGGATGCCGCCGCCGCGCAGCATGTAGCCAAGGTTCTGCGGATGCAGCCGGGCCAGGTTCTGGTGCTGTTCAACGGCGATGGCCTGGATTATCCCGCCACCATCAGTCACGTCGGCAAAAAAGAAGTGATTGCAGCCCTGGGCCCGGCCCAGCAAAACGAACTCGAATCGCCCCTCAAGTCCGTGCTTGGCCAGGTGATCTCCCGGGGCGACCGGATGGACTACGCCATCCAGAAAAGCGTCGAAATGGGGGTGACCACCATCGCGCCGCTGGTCAGTGAGCGCTGCGAAGTCCGCCTGAAAGGGGACCGGGAGGAAAAGCGCCTGCGGCACTGGCAGGGTGTGGCCATTGCGGCGGCGGAACAGTGCGGGCGCGCCCTGATTCCAACCATTGCGCCGGTGATGACGCTGGACGAGTGGTTGGATTACAGCGAGAATTGCGACCTCAAACTTGTGTTGCACCATCGCACCGAAAAAGCCCTGACAGAGCTGTCACGGCCGGACCAGCTGGCGCTGTTGGTAGGCCCCGAAGGCGGTCTGAGCGAGGATGAAATTGCCCAGGCCGAGCGCGCCGGATTTCTGCCGGCGGCCATGGGGCCAAGGGTTCTGCGCACGGAAACCGCACCGGTGGCAGCGCTTGCCCTCTGCCAATGGCTCTGGGGCGACGGAGGCTACGGCAGCGACTACACCTTTTAACGTCCGTGTGCGTATTACTGCTGCCGCGTTGAATTCATCCCGTAAATCCCTGATCGATAGGAATGACCTGTGGCAGCATCCCGGCTGTGGTTGCGCAGCAAACCAATTTTAATTCCACTGTTGCTCGCGACACTGACCGCGCTGGCGATCTGGCTTTTTTACACCTGGAAGCCGGCGCCGCCGGAAATTGCCGCGCAGGAGCGCTCCTGGCCGGTCCGGACCACGACACTGGAAGCCCAGCGGCTGTCGCCGCAGCTGAGGCTGCTGGGGCGGGTGGAAACCCCCTTCCGCTCAACGCTTACCTCCTCGGTTACGGCCAATGTGGCGGCGATTCCGGTCCTGGAAGGCCAGGCTGTGAATGCCGGTCAGGTCATTCTGGAGCTTGAGCGCACCGAGGTGGAATTACTGCTGGCGCAACGTCAGGCCGATGTGGATGAACTCCTGGCCCAGAAAAAAACCGAGCAGAACCAGTACCAGGCCGACCAGAAATTCCTGGAGCGGGAAAAAGCCCTGGTGGCCATCGCCGAGCAGTCCCTGGCCCGTGTCCGTCGACTGGAAGAATCCAACCTCACCAGCCAGGCCAGCGTGGATGAAGCGCGCCAGGTGCTGCAAACCGCCGAGCTTTCTTTGATCAGCCGCGAGCTGGCCGTGGCCAACCACAACAGTCGCATAGAGTCGCTGGATGCGCGCCTGCAAAGGGCCAGAGCACTGCTTGAGCAGGCTCGCCTGGACCTGGAAAGCACAGAGGTAAAAGCGCCTTTCACCGGCGTAATCACCGCGATTAATGTGAGCCCGGGTGAACGGGTCCGCGGTGGTGAAACTCTGCTCAACCTTTATGACAACTCACGCCTGGAAGTCCGGGCCCAGATTCCCATGCGCTGGGTCGCGGAAGCCCGGCAATCCCTGGCAGAAGGGACGGCCCTCAATGCCGAAGCTCCAATCGGAGACACCCGGCACCCCCTGGTTCTGAATCGCCTCAGTGGCCGGATCAATCCTGACGCCGGCGGCGTGGACGCGCTTTTCAGTTTTGCTGAGGCGACACCGGACGTCACCTTGAACAGAACCCTGGATGTGCGCCTGAATCTGGCTGCGACAGCAGACACCTTCAGCATTCCGGTTTCAGCCCTGTACGATGCCGCGACGGTTTATCGCGTCCGGGATGGCCGGCTGGAGCCGGTCGAGGTCACTCTTGCGGGGGACCGTTTCGAGGAGGGCCAACAACGGCTGCTGGTGCGCTCGCCCGACCTGGAGTCCGGCGACCGCATACTGGTCACACAGTTGCCCAACGCCCTGAGAGGCCTGAAAGTGGATGTCATCGAACAGGAGCCTGACGCATGAGTCAGGACGCGGGGGCACACAGGGAGGATATCCTCGGGCGTTTCGCCCGGCATCGGGTGGCGGCCAACCTGTTGATGCTGATTCTCATTTTGGCCGGTATCTATTCACTGGCCAATCTCAACCGCCAGTTCTTCCCCACTTTCGCCATCGATTTCATCACGGTCAATGTGGCCTGGCCCGGCGCCACCGCCGAGGATGTGGCCCGCTCCATTACCACGCCCCTGGAGCAGGAACTGCGTAACCTGGACAACGTCGACGAGATGCGCTCGACCTCCTCAAAGGGTTTCAGCCGCATTGTCATCGAGTACCAGGAAAACACCGACATGGGTATCGCCCTGGATCAGGTCAACGAGTTTGTCGGCCTGGTACGCAACCTGCCGTCCGATGCCGAACGTCCTGAAATCTCCAAGGTCGTGCGCAATGAGTCCGTCGCCACCGTTGTGCTGACCGGGCCGGTGCGCCTCGAAGCCCTGCGACCTCTGGCCTACCGGTTTGAGCAGGAACTCCTGGACCGGGGCATTGCCAAAGTGGCGCTGACGGGCCTGCCGGAACGGGAAATGGCCATTGAAATGAGCAGTACCACCATCGCCGAGCTGGGCATGACCCTGCCCCAGGTTGGCGAGCGCGTGGTCGCCCAAAGCCAGGATATCCCCGCGGGCACCATCGGCGAAGAAGAATCCGTGCGCGAGATTCGCAGCCTGGAAAAAGGCCGCAGCGTCGATGATTTTGCCCGCATGGCCATCGCCACTACCGACGAAGGCCGTCGCCTGACCCTGGGCGATGTTGCGGAGGTCAGCCTGAGACCCAAGGACAACAGCGTCGAGATCTATTACCAGGGCGAACCGGCAGTCTTGATGAAACTGCAACGCACAGAATCCTCGGATGCGCTGAAAGCCGCCGATATCATGAAAGGCTGGCTCGACGACGCCCGCGGCGAGTTGCCCGAAAACATGCAGTTGATCACCTTCGACAAACAGTATGAATTGATCGAGGAGCGCATCGGCCTGCTCCTTAAAAATGGCGTCAGCGGCCTCATACTCGTCGTCGGTATCCTGTTTGTTTTCTTGAATGGCCGCATTGCTTTCTGGGTCGCGGCAGGCATCCCGATTTCCTTCATGGGCGCCCTGGCGGTGCTTTGGCTTAATGGCGGCAGCATCAACATGATCAGCCTGTTCGCCCTGATCATGGCGCTGGGCATCATTGTGGACGATGCCATAGTGGTGGCGGAGGACGCCATGACCCACTATCAGCGGGGCGACGGCCCCCTCCATTCAGCCGAGGGCGGCGCCCGACGCATGCTGGTGCCGGTGATGAGCTCATCACTGACTACGGTGGCGGCCTTCCTGCCCCTGATGCTGGTCAGCGGCATCATCGGCCAGATACTGCGGGACATTCCGTTCGTGGTGATCTGTGTGATCATCGCCTCGCTGATCGAAAGCTTCCTGATTCTGCCAGGCCATTTACGGGCGAGTTTTCAACGCAATGATCATCGTGAGCCGACCCGGGTCCGGCAAAAGCTGGAGGCCATGTACGATCATTTCCGCGATCGCCAGTTCCGGCCCCTGGCAGTCTGGAGCCTGAATCACCGGGCCACGGTACTGACCGCCACCGGCTGCGCGCTTGCGCTCAGTGTCGCGCTGGTGGCCACAGGGCATGTCCGGTTTACCTTTTTCCCGACGCCGGAAACCTCCAGCCTGGTTGCCGGCGTCAAGTTTGCCGCCGGCACCCCGCCGTCGGACGTCAAAGCCTACGGCCGGGTCATGGAGGACAAGCTCTGGGAGGTCAATGAGAAGCTGAAGTCAGAAGACGACCTGGTGGAAGTTGCCCTGCTGCGCCTGAACCAGGCGTCGTTCGACGGCGGCAGCAACACTGAGCGCGGCGAGCAATACGCCATGGTATCGGTCGAACTGGTCACACCCGATGCCCGGGAGGTGCGCAATCCGGAATTCATAAGCGCCTGGCGCGAGGCCCTGCCCAAGCTGGCCGGTATCGAACAGCTTTCCATTACCAGCCCCCAGGGCGGACCGCCGGGCAAACCGGTGGATATTTTCCTGACCGGGGGCAATGCCGAGATCCTCAAGGCCGCGGCTGAGGACACCAAAGAGGCCCTGCGAAACTACGCAGGGGTGAGCGATATCCTGGATGACCTGCCCTGGGGCAAACAGCAATACGTCTTCTCACTGACGCCTCTGGCTCAGTCTTTGGGGCTGACCATTGATAATGTCGGCCGTCAGATGCGCGCTGCCATGGACGGCCAGCTGTTGCAGGTTTTTTACGACCGTCATGACGAAGTCGAAGTGCGTATCATGCTGCCCCGGGCCGAGCGCAACCTGCAGCGCACCCTGACCAGCCTGCCGATCATCACGCCGGCCGGCCAGTCCGCGCCGCTGGACAACGTGATCGAACTGGAATCAAGGCGCGGCCTGGCGCTGCTGCGGCACACCGACGGCCAGCTGGGCGTCAGCGTCACCGCCGACGTGGACAGCGAAACCACCAACGCCAATCAAGTGATCGCGGATCTCAGGGCCGATGTGCTGCCGGGCATTCTCAGCCAGTACGGCATCGAAGCGATTTTCAAAGGCAAGGCCGAGGAGCAGCGGGAAACCGGCTCCGACATGATGACAGGGGCTGTCCTGGGGCTGGCCATGATTTACATCATCCTGGCCTGGGTGTTCGGGGCCTATACCTGGCCCATTGCCGTCATGCTCGCCATCCCCTTCGGTTTATGCGGCGCGGTTCTGGGCCACCTGGTTCTGGGCATCGACCTGACGATCCTGTCCCTGTTCGGCATGTTCGGGCTATCGGGCATTGTGATCAATGATTCGATCATTCTGGTGACTTTCTACAAGGAGCTCAGGGAACAGGGCATGGCTGCCAGGGAAGCCCTGGTCGAGGCCTCTTGCAGCCGGCTGCGGGCCGTGGTGCTGACATCGCTGACCACCATCGGCGGCCTCTTGCCACTGCTTTTCGAGACCTCCCTGCAGGCCCAGTTCCTGATTCCCATGGCCGCAAGCATCGCCTTTGGCCTGGCCGTCGGTACACTGCTCATTCTTCTCGTGGTGCCAGTGCTGCTGTCGATCATTGAAAGCGTCACCAGCCGCTTCGAGCCCGGCACCCGCGATTCCGCAACCGGGCCACGCACTCCCTCACAGGCTGTTGAATGACTAACTTTCTGACTCAGATCGAGTTCTGGCAGTACCTCAGTATCCCGTTCATCGCCGGGTTGATTGGCTGGATCACCAACTGGCTCGCGATCAAGATGACCTTTTTACCGGTTGAGTTCGTTGGTAAGCCTCCGTTACTGGGGTGGCAGGGCATTATTCCCTCCAAGGCCGAGAAAATGGCCTCCGTGAGCGTGGACACGACCATTTCCAAGATTGGCACTGTGCGTGAAATCTTCCAGCAGATTGATCCGGGCGTCCTGGCCGCTCATGTTATTCATGCGGTCGAACCCCGGGTGGAAGAATACGTCGATGAGCTAATGCTGGCGGAGCATCCCGTGTTCTGGGAGAACCTGCCGATCACCGCCCGCCAAATGGTCTATCAACGGGTCCGCAAGGCGCTGCCGCAGCATGTCGATAACCTGATACTGGACGTGTCCCACAACATTGAGGACCTGCTGGACATCAAGGAGATGGTGATTCAGCGCCTGGTGGCCGATAAACAGCTGCTTAACAAGATCTTTTTGGAATGCGGCGACGTTGAATTCCGTTTTATTATCAAGTCGGGATTTTATTTCGGGTTCCTGTTCGGCCTGGTGCAAATGTCGGTGTGGTACTTCTATCCGGCCTGGTGGGTGCTGCCGTTTTTTGGCCTGCTGGTGGGCTGGGCCACCAACTGGATAGCCCTCAATGTCATCTTCCGACCGTTGAACCCCGTAAAAATCGGGCCTTTCCGGATTCAGGGCCTCTTTCTCAAGCGCCAGCCCGAGGTCGCCGATGCCTTCTGCCAAACCGTAACTCACGAAATTCTCACCGTTGGCAACCTGGTTCACACCATACTGACCGGCTCCAGGAGCGAACGCGCCCAGAACATGGTGCGAAAGCACATCAAACCCCTGGTGGACGAGGCCCCCGGCCTGGGTGGTAAGACCCTGACCCAGTTGGCGTTCGGCCCCGCCGGCTTCGCTGCCCTCAAACAGCAGATTGGCGACCGGGCCATCGAAATTTCACGCACATCCTTCGACGATCCGGCCTTTCAGCACAATCGCGCCGAGGCGGTCAAAGCGATTATGGTGCAACGAATGATCGAGCTGTCTCCGCCCGAATTCCAGAACCTTCTCAGACCCTGCTTTCAGGAGGACGAGTTCAAGCTGATTCTGGTAGGCGCGTTTCTGGGTTTCGGGGCGGGTGTGGCGCAGCTTATTTTTGTGTTCGGCCAGTCTTTGTTCTAGTGGCCCGAATTTACGGTAGGAGCGGCTTCAGCCGCGAAAGGGGGCTACCCGTCAACACTGATCGCGGCTGAAGCCGCTTCTACCAAAACGACAAACCATTGCCTTGTCGGGAGGGGGGCTACCGCCAACCCTCTTCGCGGATGAAGTCGCTCCGGTTGCGACCTCCGGTAGGAGCGGTTTTAACCGCGAAATGGGGCAGTACCCCCATCAGGACGGATCGCGGTTAAAACCGCTCCTACCGCGCTACCTCATGAGCCTGATCGCTTTTTGACGCTTCCACCCTCTTCTCTGCCGATGAGTCGCGAAAAAGCTCGGGGAAGGTTTTGCCGCCCGCCACCAGG
>JAGXLV010000088.1 GCA_018334495.1 Oleiphilaceae bacterium | reverse complement strand
GCGGTGGAGCGGATGGGTGAGAAAGGGCTGCCTCTGGAATTGTTAAGCCCCAGATCCCAACCGGCAATCAGTTATCGTCAGTTGTGGTCTGAAATACAGGCCGAACTTCGGATTTGATGGAGTTGCCGCAGAGGCAGCGACTTATCTCTCCTGAGGCATTGTGTCTTCTCCTCCAGCTGCTTGCGGGGTTTTGTATCGAGACCCCGCAAAAAAGGCCTGCTGACAGCCGGCCTCAAGTCCAGGATGGTTTTTTCCTCCTTTGATCAGATCCCGATCGGGCCGCCGTCGTCCCGCGTTATGATCACTGTGGAGGAACGCGGTTGTGCCGAACCGCCATCGGGCCAGCTTCCGCCTGGGTGCTGCACGTTGACAAACATGTTGGCACTGTCCGGGGTCGTCACCACACCCGTGACTTCGCACCCACGGGGCCCTGTCATGAAGCGACGAATTTCGCCGGTTCTGGTGTCCGCGGCGAGCATCATATTGTTACCGTAAGGCGCCGATTGGCTGCCATCGGTCTGGATCCAGAGGACGCCGTTCTGGTCGAACCAAAGGCCATCAGGACTGTTGAAGAGGTTGCTTTCGTCCAGTGGCTCGCCGTCCAGTTTGGCACTGTCGCCCTCGGGCCCGGCAATGACAAACAGTTCCCACTGGAAGCGCTTTGCCCAGTTCTGATTGCCTTTTTCGCGCCACCGGATAATCTGACCGGTGAAATTCGGCGCACGGGGATTGGCTGCGTCCTCGTCGCCAGGCTGGCGTTGGCTGTTGTTGGTCAGTGTCATATAGACCTCGCCGGTTTGAGGGTGAACGGCGCCCCATTCCGGCCGATCCATCGGAGTGGCGCCCACGATATCGGCAGCGGTGCGTGTGTTGATCAGCACATCGGCCTGATCCTTGAATGTTACGCCGGCTTTCTTCGCGGCAGCGCGAAATTTGCGATCATCGATGTCAAGGGCCAGCCACTCGCCACTGCCATCGGCATGGAAACGGGCAACGTAGAGCGTACCCTCGTCCAGCATGTGTCCACCCGCTGTACGGGGGTGATAGCGGTCTTTGGTAACGAACTTGTAGATGTACTCGAAACGCGAGTCATCGCCCATATACACGGTCAACGGCTGGCCATGCCGGGCCGGCGCCATCCAGGCGCCTTCATGGCCGAAGCGGCCCAGAGCCGTGCGCTTGCGCGGCGTACTGGTCGGATCCATGGGGTCGATTTCCACCACCCACCCGAAAGTGCTGGCTTCGTTCCGGTAATCCTCGGTGGCGTCATTGCCTGTTGGCGTGACGTCATGACGGGCATAAACATCAACATGGGTGACGGTTTCCCAGGCGTAACGGGAGGCAGTTGTGCGCACCCCATAGCGCGATTGCTCCCGGGGCCTTTCGCCATGATTGACGAAGTATCCGGCCCAGTTCTCTTCGCACGTCAGGTAGGTAGTCCAGGGCGTGTGGCCGTGTGCGCAGTTGTTCAGTGTGCCGCGGGTAGCCGTGCCGTCAGGGCTGTACCTAGTGCGCACCATATCCGAGCCGCGCACGGGGCCCGACAGTTCCATCGGCGTTGCGCCGGTGATCCGGCGGTTGTAGCCGCCCCGCACTACCTCCCAGTCATTGCCGTTTTTGCGGATCTCAACGACGGATACGCCGTGGGCTGCAACTTCTTTGCGAACCTCGTCCTCATGCACCCGAATGCCATCTGCAATAGTTGGGCCGTTGAGGTGCATGTTCTGCTGCTGCTCGATATTTTCATGATTCATGCATAACAGGCCGTGTTGGCTGCCGTTACCTGCCCGGTCCAGCGGAAAGTAATGCATGCCGTCGTGCTGGTGCCCCATTTGGGCTTCCTGATCCGCGCCGCTATTGGAGCCGTCATCAAGGTAGGCGGGATAGGGTGCCAGGATGGGAGTGCCACGGGAGAGAAAGGGCTGGCTGGAGTATCCCTTTGGCACGGTCACGGAATTGCTCATGGATGTTGGCACTGGCCTGAAGCCGAGAATCGGATTCAGGCCGGAGGGCGTGGGTGTCTTCGCGGGGGGCGAAAGCTTATCAGCGGCAAGGGCCGGGCTGGTGAAAAGACCCATGGCGGATGAAGCTACCATGCCCGCCATTATCGTGGTCAGGCTGCCGCGAAGAACGTGTCGTCGTGAAAGCGGGTTGTCCAACATAGAGGCAAAGGTGGGATTGCCGGACTGATTGCAGAGGGGCTCATCACCCGTGTCTTTCAGCATCTCTGACTTTACGGTGAGATCGGTCTTGGTCATGGTGCATGCCTTATGGTTCGTTAAACAAGGAGCACACTCCTGAAGAGAAGCCGCTCTCGACCTACATCTGGATAGCTTGGCAATCGAATGTGAAGGATCTGTGGCAGTTTCAAGTCTGTAAGCTGAACCAATGAGCGAATTGACCAGACGGGATACTGAGCTTGTCATACAATGGCATAAAAACTGACATAAGCCTTTCACTTTGTTTCGCTATTTTTGAGCAAATTAGCAGGAACAGGGTCTATGACCATGCAATGGCAAAGCAACGGCGAACCACAGTTCCGAGCCGGTCTAAGAGAGGAATTTGACAGTTTTATCAGTGAGCAGGCACAACGCTTTGATCCGCAAGACTGCCTGCGGATCGACTTTCACTGCCACGACCATAACAGCGATGTGCCCGATGAACTTTGGGGCCGCATACTGCGTCTGCCCGAAACCTGGCTGAAAACCAGAAATCTGGTCAAGGTTTTGGAGCAGAACGGCAGTTCGGTGGTCACCGTGACCAACCACAACAACGCCCGCTCCTGCTGGGAGCTTCAGGAAAAGGGCGTGGATGTGCTGGTGGGCTGCGAATTCACTTGTTTCTTTCCCGAGTACGATCTCTTCATTCACGTGCTCACTTACGGCTTCACCCGTGAGCAGGAAGTGGTTCTCAACCAGAAACGCCAGAATATTTATGACTTCCTGCGCTACGCCGCTCTTTATGATATCCCGGTGATCCTGCCCCATCCGCTCTACCTTTACACCCGTAATGATCGGGTTGACTTGTGCCTGTTCGAAAAGCTGGCGGTGATGTTCTGGCGCTTTGAAGTGCTGAACGGTCAGCGCGATCTGTGGCAAAGCGTGCTGACACTGAACTGGGTACAAAGCCTGACACCGGACAGCATTCGCGCCTGTGCCCGCAAACACAATCTGGACCCAGCGGAATTTGGTGTCGACCCGGATCAACCTAAAGTGGTTACCGGCGGCTCCGACGACCACACCGGTATCTTCGCCGGCCTTTGCGGCTCAAGGCTTTACCTGCCCGATCTGCAAAAGCGGCTGAAAACCGAAAGTGCTTCCGATCTGGCGCTGGAAGCATTGCGCAACGGCCAGGTGGCGCCCTTCGGCACAGTAGGGGAGAACCAGAAACTCAACATTGCCCTGCTGGATTACTTCGCCCAGGTTGCCACCAAACTCAAGGACCCGGGAATGCTCCGCATCCTGCTTCACCGCGGATCGACCTGGGACAAGATGGGCTGTTTTGCGGTCGCCAACCTGTTTCTGGAAATGCAGAAACACAAGAAAACCATGAAGTTCTTCTCCCTCATCCACGACGCCCTTCATGGCAAGAAACCCCAGCGGTTTCTTAAGTGGCAAGCGGCAAAGGACTACAAGTTCTGCATTGCCCAGCTGGAAAAAATTGCCGACAGCAAACGCAACAACCCTGAAGTGTTCGTGGATACCGTTACCGACAGTATTGGCGAGTTGTTCAACCACCTTAATCACCTGGCCGCCAAACGGATTCGCAAAGCACTGAAAAAACACGAAGGTCCCAATCTGAGAGGCTTCTCCACCGAAGAGCTGACCCGCAAACTGGAAATACCCAGCCAGCTCACAGCGCTTTTTCTCGGCGACGGCAAAAGCCAGGACAACATGAGCAAAGTCAACCTTGCCGAGGTTCTCGACAGCCTGTCCTTCCCCGTGCTGATCAGCACGGTGCTGGCGGGTTCTACCCTGGCCTCCACCCGGGTGCTTTACCAGAACCGCGATCTGCTCAACCGGTTTGCCCGGCAATTGGGCAGGAACGAGCATTCCCGCCGGGCTCTGTGTCTGACCGACACCCTGCTGGACAAAAATGGCGTGTCGACGTCCTTGAGCGGCAAGCTGAAGGAAATCAAACGCACGAATCTGCCGATTGATTTTCTCATCTGTCATCCCGAGGCCGAGCCCGAGTCCCACCTTCATGTGGTCAAACCCATTGCGGACATCGACCTGGAGCCCTTCGGCGAGCAGACCCTGTGGGTGCCGGATGTGATGGAAATTGCCCGTATTTTTTATGAGGGCGGCTATGACCGGATCGTCTGCTCCACCGAAGGCCCGATGGCACTGGTTGCCCTGTTCCTTCAGCAAATGTTCAACGTGCCCGCCTATTTCTTCATGCACACTGACTGGATGGATTTCATTGGCCACACCACCAATCTGAACCAGCATGAAAGGGACCGGGTCCGTCGCCTACTGCGCGCGCTCTATAACCGGTTTGACGGGGTGTTCGTTCTCAACCGCGAACACAGAGACTGGCTGGCCGGCCATGAAATGCAGCTGCCGGATGAACGGGTACACCTGACCGCACACCACACCGCACCAAGAGACCTGACAGTTCAACCGGTCCGCAAGGCAGACCTGATTCCGGGCGCCAATGACAAGACCCCGGTATTGTTTATTGCCTGCCGGCTGAGCCGCGAGAAAGGCATTTTTGATCTGCCTGAAATCGTAAAAGAAGCGCGGCTTTCGGTTCCCGGCCTGAAAATTGTCGTTGCCGGTTCAGGCCCCGCCAGTGCCGAACTCCAGCGGGCAATGCCGGAGGCCATTTTTGTGGGCTGGCAGAGCCCGGATCAACTGGCGGCGCTGTATCTGGGGCTGGACCTGTTCGTGTTTCCCTCGCGCTTTGACACCTTCGGCAATGTGCTGCTTGAAGCCCTGACGCATGGCATGCCCGCGCTCGCTTACAATTGCAAGGGGCCGAGGGACATTATCGAGCATGAGGTCAACGGTTATCTGGTGGAGAGTCGAGAGGCTATGGCTGACGCTGTCGTTCAGTTCTTCAGCGACTCTTCCGGCCACAGTGTCATGGCGAAGCAGGCTCGTAAGCGTGCGGCCAGCTTCCAGGCCGAGCCCATCATGCGACAGTTCCTCATGGATCTCGGCCTGGACTACCCGGAGCCGACTTCCCAGGGTGGGCAGTGTCACTTGATCGTCAAAGCATCGTAACTTTCCGGTCATCCGCCGCAAGGATTCTGTAGGAACGGATATTCCAACCTGAGGAAGCACTATGCGTACAATTCTGATGGCTGCCGGACTTGCCGGCACTCTTCTACTGGTGGGCTGCAATAGCTCGGATAACGATTCCCCGGAAACCGCGCAGGACGACCGTTTTACCCTGCAACTGCTCCACCTGGCTGACGTGGATGGCGGAGGCACCGCAGCCATGTTCAACGTTGACCAGTTTTCGGCCCTGGTCGAGCATTTCCGGTCCGGGATGCCTGAAAATACGGTGGTGGCCAGTTCAGGTGATAACTATATTCCCGGACCCATTTTTCAGGCTAGCCAGGATGCGCGCATGGATGCCGTTGTTGGCGTTGCCGGCGAAGGCCGCGGTGAAACCCAGATCCAGAATCTCATGGGTATTCAAATCTCGGCAGTTGGCAATCACGACCTGGATACGGGCCCTTCCGGATTTGCCGGTATAATCAGCCCGGATGGAGACTACCCTGGCGCACGCTATCCCTATATTTCGGCCAATGTCGATTTCACTGCGGACACAGACACGGCGGCACTGGTTGAAGAAGGTGGGCAGAATGCGGGCGATATACCGGGGAAGATTGCCCCATCGGCCGTTATCACAGTTGATGGCGAACGCATTGGTTTCGTTGGCGCCGTGACCCCGACACTGCCACAGATTACATCGACTGGCAGCCTCGATGTTCTCCCGGCCGGTTATACCAACAACAACGCCGGACTTGATGCTCTTGCAGCCAGCCTGCAGCCGGAAATAAACGGATTGCGAAACAACGGTATCAATAAAATTATCCTGCTCTCTCACATGCAGGTGCTGGATGTCGAACGCGGCCTGGCGACAAGGCTTGAAGGTGTGGATATCATCGTGGGCGGGGGCTCCAACACTCTGCTGGCCGATGCCAACGACATCCTGAGGGACGGTGACAGTATTCAGGGCGATTATCCGGAGATTTTCACCAGCCCCGCAGAAGAGCCCGTGGTTCTGGTCAACACAGACGCCGACTACAAATATCTGGGACGTCTTCTGGTTGATTTCGACGATCAGGGTCTGGTTATCACGGACAGTGTTGACCCGGCAACCAGCGGCGCCTATGCAGCCATTGATAGCGTTGTCGACCCCTTGATGACCTCGCCCATCATCGGGGTTGTGGAAGTTGCCGACGTGATTCGCGACATTCTCGGTGAACTGGACGGGTCAGCCTTCGGCATTACCGAGGTCTTTCTCGATGGTCGCCGGGAATTTGTCCGTAGTCGGGAAACCAATCTGGGCAACCTGTCTGCCGATGCCAATCTCTGGTACGGACAGGCAATGGGGGGTGACGACAACCCGCCCCTTGTCTCAGTGAAGAACGGAGGCGGTATTCGTGCGCCGATCGGCCAGATTGTAAGTCCGGCCGGTTCCACTTCAGCGGATGATGTCCAGCTATTGCCACCCGAAGCCAACGAGTTTGGAAAACCCCGGGGTGGAATTTCGCAACTGGACATACAGACGTCCTTTGCTTTCAACAACGGCCTGGTTCTGGTCACTATGACCGCAGCAGAATTGCATGACCTGGTTGAAGAAATGATCAAGGGCAACTTCACCCACACCGGTGGTCTCAGGGTTGAGTTTGATCCGTCCGCTACCGCCCGTTCAGATGGGGACAGCAACCTGGGTCTTGCGACAGACGGTGAAAGGGTGCGCAAACTGGAGGTCTTGGTTGACCCCCAGGCCGCGGATGAGAGCGGCCGTTGGGATCTGGTAGTGGACAACGGAACGGTGCTCGGAGACTCGAGCCGGCCTTTTCGGGTTGTCGCCCTGAATTTCCTGGCTGACTGCGCGGAGGTTACCGATGGCAGCGAAAACTGCGGCAGCGGCTGGCCGTTTAACGGCCTGGCAAACCCCCAGTACGTTGATTTGGCCGGCCCGGCACTGGCGGATAATGACCCAGGCCTGACAGACTTCTCCGTCACCGGGGGAGAGCAGGATGCATTCTCGGAATATCTGCAGGTATTTCATCC
The DNA here is from genome assembly GCA_018334495.1 of Oleiphilaceae bacterium. Taxonomy (GTDB): domain Bacteria; phylum Pseudomonadota; class Gammaproteobacteria; order Pseudomonadales; family Oleiphilaceae; genus Marinobacter. The sequence continues at coordinate 2,732 of JAGXLV010000088.1, read as the reverse complement.
GAACGCGGACAACGCCTACATGGTTCCCGTGGACGTGAATGAGCGCCTAATACCGATCACCCCCTGATCATCCAGGCCGAAAAACAACAGCCGGCGCAGGAGTGATCCTTCCGCGTCGGTTTTTAATTTTACGGATCCGACTTGGGCATCTTCCGGTATTTGGTCTACACCTGTAATACGTCATAGGCGATGTCGGGCTGGCGTCGTCAGGCTAAAAGCCCCGTATTGCCGCACCGAAACTTGAGGTAGTGCCTTGGGATTGGTTGTCCAGTACAGTTGGCATCCTTATCCATGGGCATGTCGCAAAACCTGTCAACTGACCCCGCCCTGAATTAAGGCCGAAAAAATAATCGACGAAAGGGCCCAGCTATGAAAGATCCAGTGTCGGAAGGCAATCAGAAAAACGAAGATCCGGGACATGAAGACTCTGAAATAATGGACATGAGCAAAGCGGAACAGGTTTTCGCAGTTACCAGTTTCCAGATTGCCGAAAGGCTCATGTTGATCGTGACCGCCTTACTTACGTTGGTTGCCGCCGGACTTGAGGTCGTGAGCGTTTACCAGAGTGGAACCGTCGAACTGGCCGATATTTTGATGATGTTCCTCTATACCGAAGTGATTGCGATGGTGGCAGTATTTTACACGGGAAAGGGTTCACCGTTTATTTACCCGATTTTTATCGCCATCACGGCTCTTTCTCGACTGATCGTATTGCAAGGTAAGGAGATGGATCCTCTGAATATCCTGTACGAGGCCGCGGCTGTTGTTCTGCTCGCAATTGCAGCAATGTTTATATTACGTGCGCCCAAACATTGAACAGGTAGGCGAGGTCACTGCGGCCAGTTTCTGTCGCTATGAAAGCGATCCGATCCGAGCATAGAGCCGATGAATCGGAACGTGGGAGCATTGTAACGACGACCAGGCCTACTGTTTTCGGGACTGGTCTGTTCGTTTGCCCTCTTCCTGCTCTTCTTCCCGTTCCATTTTCTTGAACTCGATGACCGTATACACGATGCCAATTAAAATCAGGCCAAATACGATAAGCCCGGGGAACATTAGATTGAGAGTCATTTTCTCCTCCCCATCAGCGCGCAGAGCTTGAAGTAGATACCAAACGTGAAGATCGAAGGAATCCAGATGGCGGTAAAGATTGCCTGCTGCCGGTCTTCCAGACCAAACCAAAGGTAGGCGGATATCGCGAACGAAATTGCGACGGCCAGGAGAATAAAGAAATCCGATTTTTGAAACATAGACTCATCCCGATGTTAACTTGAATTTATCGTGGCCCGTTGTCTTCCAACCCGAAGAAACCGATAGCGCTCATCAGACAACCAGCGATCGCGATCGATCCCAGCATGCGGACACCCGCAGAAAGCCCAAACGAATAATCATCGAAATCGAGCAATCCCATAAAACCGAGAATAAGTCCTGCCGAACCAATCGCGGCCAAGACAACGCCCATCCGACTAAGCCACTTGAAGATCTGTATTTTCAACATCCTTTGACCAATGCTGGGTTGGCAGCTGGATTAGCTACTGGACAGAATTACGCCCGGGTTGGTTGTCTGGATCGCTAACACATAAAACGACTCGGCCGATCCTGCTATGCCTCCTGTGGACATTGTCGCCGCCAACCTTTGCGTTTACCTGCAATGCCTTCAATGAATTCTGCTGATGCTTTCAGGGCTGCTATAATGCTGTTGATTATCAAGCGGTGATGTGACGGGCGGGGGACAGAGCCTTCCCCACCACTTTCCGCTCGGGGCGGCCACTAGGACGAATTCATTAAGCTCATGGCATACTCTTTCTTTTACCTCCATCCTTGGATTTCGAAGTCCTTCCTCCGACTCAACCAGAACCCATAAAATAAAGGAAGCCGTGATATGAAACTGGAAACCCTCGCGCTACATGCGGGCTTTAATGGCGACCCCACGACTCACGCCGCTACCACGCCCATTTACCAGACCACCTCCTATACCTTCGATGACACTCAGCACGGTGCCGACCTGTTCGATTTGAAGGTGGAAGGCAACATCTACACCCGGATCATGAACCCCACCAACGCGGTGCTGGAAGAGCGCATGGCGCAATTGGAGGGTGGTATCGGCGCTCTTGCCGTCGCTTCCGGCATGGCCGCCATCACTTACGCCCTGCAGACCATCTGCCGGGTGGGCAGCAATATTGTCAGTACCGGCCAGCTTTATGGCGGCACTTACAACCTGTTCGCTCATTCACTGCCCAACCAGGGCATCGAATGCCGGTTCGCCCGCCACGATGATTTCGCAGCGGTGGAGCAGGCCATCGATGACAACACCCGCGCCCTGTTCTGCGAGTCGATCGGCAATCCCGCGGGCAATGTGGTGGATATCCAGCGCTGGGCCGAGATTGCTCACCGCCACGATATTCCGTTAATCGTTGACAACACGGTAGGCACACCTTTCCTGTGCCGGCCAATCGAGCATGGTGCTGATATCGTGGTGCATTCGCTGACAAAGTACATCGGCGGGCATGGAACCACGGTGGCGGGTGTGGTGGTGGACTCCGGCAAGTTTGACTGGGCCGCCAAAAAAGCCAAGTTCCCGATGCTCAACGAGCCGGATCCCTCATACCATGGCGTGATCTACACCGAGGCGCTGGGCGCCGCGGCATTCATCGGGCGCTGCCGGGTGGTTCCACTGCGCAATACCGGCGCGGCCCTGTCGCCCTTTAACGCTTTCCTGATCATGCAGGGCC
>JAGXLV010000157.1 GCA_018334495.1 Oleiphilaceae bacterium | reverse complement strand
CCCGGCGTTTGAAGACTGGAGCAAGAGGCACGGAAACGTGTTCAGCCAGCACATGGACAAAGGGGAGAAAGTGGCATGAGTGCAGCCAAACGCTGTGAGCCACAACGGCCAAATGACGAAGACCAGAGCCTGAAGCAGGCGATGCGAACAACCTGCGAGGAAGACTGGACCCTGATGATGACGGCCCAACCGTTCACCGCCATGCTGGCCATGCAGCTTAACCTTGTCCCGGTGGTGGACAGCCGTTTACCCACTGCAGGCACCGATGGAGAGACGATTTTCTTCAATGCCCGATTCATGGCCAGCCGTACCGAAGCCGACCGGCGCTTCATTCTGGCCCACGAAGTCTGGCATTGCGCTATGGGCCACTTCCGACGCCAGCTTGGGCGAGACCCGGCACTGTGGAACCAGGCCTGCGATTACGAGGTGAACCACATTCTCAGCGTGGAGCTTGGCCACTGTCCGGCCGATGCCTTGTGGGACCGTCGATTCCGGGATCTGTCCGCAGAAGACGTTTACGCTCGGCTGTGCCATGGCAGAGACCGGCCGAAGAAGGGCCAGGTCGTTCTGGACACCCACGACCTGGAAAACGCCCTGAACGAACACCGGGATGATCTGGTCATCGATCCGGACTTCAATCCCGAAACCCCGTCATCCGGCCAGGACGAACAAGCCCTGAGCGAAGCCTGGCGGCAGCGTTTGATTGCGGTCGCCCAGCAGCGCGAAAGAATGCCCGGAAATCTGCCGGGCCACCTGCGCCGGATTGTTGATCAAATCCGGGAACCACAGGTGCCCTGGCAGCAGCTACTTGCCCGATTCCTGCAAAAACAGCCAGGCGGCGATCGCCAATGGCTGCCACCCTCGCGCCGGCACGTGCACCGGGGTCTGTACCTGCCCAGCCGTCGGGGGAGCCTTCTGGAGCTGACCCTGGCCCTGGACAACTCCGGCAGTTGCGCTCGCGACATTCCTTCGTTTCTGGCGGAACTCAACGGCATGCTGTCCGCCTTTAACCGGGTCAGTCTTCGGTTGCTGGTGTTTGATACAAAAATACAAAGCGACCAATTGCTCACCGAGCAGGATCTGCACCGGCTGAACAAAATGGAATTGATCGGAGGCGGCGGGACCGACTTCGACCCCGTGTTCGAGGCCTGCCAGGAAAGCCCCCCGCAAGCCCTGATTATTCTCACTGACGGCTTTGGCCGGGCACCTGAACAGCCACCAGGTTATCCCGTTTTATGGGCTCTGACTGAGGGCGGGGAATGCCCGGTGATATGGGGCGAAAACTTATCCATAAACCGTTAATATGATCCGGTAACACATCGCCCTTCATTATCCACGGAGCGAACACGATGCGCATTCAGGAATTGATTGATGAGGCCAGCGCCCTGCCCGTCGATGAGCGAGCACTGGTTGTAGAGTCTCTTTTGAAAAGTCTCAACCCGACCGAAACCGGCATTGATGAAAAATGGGCAGAGGTTGCCGAAAATCGCCTCGCGGAACTGGAGTCCGGCCAGGTAAGCGCCGTGTCAGGAGAAGAAGTTTTCAGAAAGATTCGGAGTAGGCTGAACAAGTAATGGACTATACGTTCCATCCCGCTGCGGAAGCGGAACTGAATCATGCAGTCGATTATTATGAAGCCATTCAACCTGGCCTTGGCATGGATTTCGCTGAGGAAGTCGGACAAGCCATAGGCCGAGCCGTCAAATTCCCAAAGGCCTGGAGCTTTATTCGTCAGCCAGTTCGACGTTCCCTCGTAAAACGATTTCCTTACGGCGTTCTTTATGTTGAAAGGCAGGGCTGCATTTTCATTCTTGCGGTCATGAACCTTCATCGTGAACCGGATTATTGGAAGAACCGGCAATAAGCCAGGAATTTTATCTTGAAACACAACCTACCGGGAAAACAATGAATCTGAACGAACGTGCCATCGGCGGCCTACTGGCACTTGCCTGCGGCGACGCCCTTGCCAACGGCGTTGAATTCAGCCCTCGCGGCAGCGCCGACATCAAGGGCATGCGCAGCACCCGCCGATACCTGCCGGTGGGGCAATGGTCAGACGACACGGGGTTGGCGCTTTGTCTGGGAGAGAGCCTGGTTGCGAAGAAGGGGTTTGATCCAGTGGATCAGATGCGCCGATACGAAGGTTTTTACGACCGCCAGGACGGCTGGCCCTGTGAGCTGGCCCTGGCACCCGGCAATACCCTTGGCGCGGCGTTGAAAAAGTTCAAATACACCAATGAGCCTTTTGCGGGCTCCACGCACCCACTGGCTGCAGGTAATGGCGGCCTGATGAGATTGCTTCCCGCAGTGCTGGCCGCCCACCCGGACCCGGAACTCACCCGCCTGTGGGCCAGGGAATCCACGCGAACCACCCACGGCGCAGAAGAATGCCTGGAAGCCAGCGAACTACTGGCCATGGTTATTCACCGGTTACTGCTGGATGAGCCGAAAGACTCAGCCCTTAAAGCTGGCAAAGGCCGGCCCTGGAAGAGCAAAAAGATTGAAGCACTGGCCCGGGGCGATTATCTGGAAAAATCCGACGCACTCATCAGGGCCAAAAGCTACGTAGTCGATACCCTGGAAGCCGCTTTTTGGTGTTTTGGCACCACTGACTCATTGGAAACGGCGCTCTTGACCGCCGCAAACCTCGGCGACGACTGCGACACCGTTGCCGCCGTCACCGGGCAACTGGCCGGATGCTGTTACGGCACGAGCGGCATACCCTCAGACTGGCTTGACCTGCTCGCCGACAAAAAGCGCATCGAAGAACTCGCCACGCAGCTGATTCAAATGTCGCCGAAGTCAGCCTGAGCAAAGGGAAGCAACCACCGACATGTCGAACCAGCTCCAGCGGCAGATAGACATACTCAAGAGTCTGCCCCGCCCCGGGCAGGCCAGCTCAACCAAGGAGATCCACGAGATTCTCCGGGATCTCGGCTATGCCACCAGCAAACGCAGTGTCGAAAGAGACCTGGCCAGCCTGGCAGAGACATTCCCGCAAGCCGTTCACCGCCGGGAATATCAGGGCAGTAATGGGCGAACCAGC
>JAGXLV010000087.1 GCA_018334495.1 Oleiphilaceae bacterium | reverse complement strand
GGCCTGACCGAGGCCGCCAGGGCCGACCTCTTGCTTTGCGTATTCGTAGTGGACCCTCGCTGGTTCCGCCCGGGTAAATTCCAGAGCCGCCCCATGGGACCTCATCGCTGGCGTTTTTTATGGCAGAGTCTGATGGCTCTGGACGCACAGCTGCAAATGCTCGGCAACCGACTGCATATTGCTTACGGCCCCCAGGAGACTGCCATTACAGCGCTCTGCAAGGGTTATGACATCAGTCATCTGCACCGGGCCCGTCTCCCCGGCACACAGGAGGCAGACTGCTGGGGTTATATCGAGTCCGAACTCCCAGGCGTTGAAATGCGCCGGCATGAGATCCTGAGTCTGTTCAAAGAGCAGGACCTGCCTTTCGAATTACCGGAACTACCCGACACCTTCTCGCAGTTTCGGCGACGCATTGAGGCCAGTAAATTGGTTCCTGCGGCACCCTTGGCGATACCGAAAACCCTGCCGCCGGCCCCCGGCTTTCCGGAGGACGCCCGCGAGCAATGCCCGCCTCGCCAGGAAACTACTGAAGACGTAGGTTTTTCCGGCGGCGAAGCGGCTGCTGCCGCCCATCTTGAGGCCTACCTGTTCGAGCATCGGCGCATTGTGACTTACAAGGAAACGCGCAATGCCCTGGATGACTGGCCGTCCTCCGCCAAACTGTCACCCTGGCTCGCCAATGGCAGCCTGTCCCCGCGCTTTGCGGCCGACCAGATCAGCCGCTTCGAGCGAAAGCATGTGCGTAACGAGTCCACCTACTGGTTGTATTTCGAATTACTCTGGCGGGAGTATTTTTACTGGTACGGCCTGAGGCACGGGAAAAGGCTGTTTCAGCGCAACGGCGTTCAGCAGAATAACAGGCCGGTATCGTTTTACCCCCACAGGTTCCGGGCCTGGTGCGACGGCCAGACTGGCTATCCTCTGGTCAACGCCTGTATGAACCAGCTGCGTGAAACCGGTTATATGTCCAATCGGGGCAGGCAGCTGGTGGCGAGTTGTTTCGTTAATGAACTGGAGTTGGACTGGCGCTACGGCGCTGCCTGGTTTGAGGAGCAGCTGGTGGATTACGACGTGGCCAGCAATTATGGCAACTGGCAGTACCTGGCGGGAGTCGGGGCCGATCCTCGCGGCCTCAGGCGCTTCAATCTGACCAAACAGCAAACGCAATACGACCCTGACGGTGAATTTGTCCGGCGCTGGCGCGGTGAGTCCAGTCAGCCCGTGCCATTGCATACGGTTGATGCGGCCGATTGGCCGATTGGCTAAGGCCTGCGTCAGCCGTGTTAACGCTGCTTGTATTGCGTTGGGCAATAACCCCGGGATATGCCGGCCGGACGCAAAGCCCCGTGCTTGGTCACACGCCCACTCATTCGTTTACGCCAGAGGCGAAACGACGAAGGTTTGAGTGCACGGCGCATAAAGGCGACGACATCTTTTTCCCGCAACCCGTAGAGCTGTTCAATGGCCTCAAACGGTGTGCGATCCTCCCAGGCCATTTCGATAATTCGCGATTGATCGCTCTGGTTCAGGTTGTCCATTCGACTGCGTGTAAGTGATGACATAATTCAGTATACGGCTGCAATCAGTGTCTGGATGGATTGCACGCCTCGATGCTGCATCGCTCCACAACAAAAATACCGCAGTTTCGGAGAATTTTTTGACCAGGGTCAAGTGATGGTCAATGACCGGGCCGTAAACTGGAATCAGTAAAGGCGCGCTCTACACGATTCCAGAGGAGACTTGACCATGTATATCGACACTGTTGTTCTGGCTGGCATTGGCACTGTGGCCCTGATGCTCGCGTTTTTTGGCGGGATGGGCTACTTCATCTACCGGGATTCCCACAAAAAGAATTCCGGACTCAGAGGCCCTCACTCCGGTTCCAGCCGCCACGGAGAATGAGGCGGTACCCCAGAGTGCTGCCCTGAAAAAGGTAAACCCAGGCCTCACCGTGACGCGTGGAATGGCGCTTTCGGGTATAGAGGCCTGCCTCAGGAAACTCCGCGCGGTAGTCTTCGAGTGTGTCGAGCAAAGCCAATTGCTCTGAGCTGATCTCGTAAACCTCCACCTCGATCCCCAATGAGGCCCCCGACACCGCTCCGGGATAATCGCCCAAATCGTAGAGGCGGATGCTTTTAAGCCTGTCCCGCCCCACAAATCGGGCACCCGACATCAGGTTATGGTTACTGCCACCACGCATGAGGGTGCCATAAACCGCCACTTGCTCTCTCGCGGCGGTCTCATTTCTGTTCTCACTGTTCTCCGGACCCATCTTTATACAATCTCCCGCCTTGATTTCCGGCAGAATGGTTCGACGCCACCACCAGGAATTTGAGATGAATTATCTTATAACCTGCCCGCTGGATACCTTGGCATTACCCACGCGCCCTGGGTTATTCTGGACCGACATAATCAGCGTGAGGCCGAAATGCAAAACATCGACCAGTATGAAGCACAAAGGGCACTGAAAAAGGAAAGTGACCAAATCACGCCCGGCGATCTGGACAGAGTACTGGAGACCCAGGACAAAATTGAGCAAAAGGTGGCCGGCAGCAGCCGCCTGAAGCGTTTTATGGGCGACATCAAGCTCATGTTCGCGATGCTGAAAGATTATTGGCAAGGCAACTATCGGTCTGTGCCCTGGCTCAGCATAGCGGCGATTGCCGGCGCCCTGCTCTATGTCCTGAATCCCCTTGACCTGATTCCGGATATTATTTTCATCTTCGGGCTGATGGACGATGCCACAGTGATGGCCGCTTGCCTCGCTATGGTTCGGCGTGACCTTAATGCTTACCAGGCCTGGAAATCGAACCAGGAGACTTGAGACGTTTAACGGACGTATCCGAGGTGCCTTGGGATTGGCCGATTGCTTTTCAGCGTTGATCGTAGCGCTGCGGATCAAGCGTCAGCAGTCGTTCCGGGTTGAAAACCATCAGCCCGGTGACGATCGCGCCGTTGATAAACCCCTCGGGAAGCAGGATCAACGGCAGATAACGCAGATATTCATGGACAAGTTCGTACCAGCTATACGCCCCGCCGAACCAGAGCATGACCACCATCGCGCAGCCAGCCGCGCCAACGGCAATGCCCGCCCCGAAAAAGCCGCAGAAAAAGATATAGGCGAAGAAGTTGCGAAAATTCCTGCCACGCTCCCAAAGCATGATGGCGTGGCTTGCCAGAGCAGGAATAATCACGGTAATCAGACCATTGACGGCAAACAGCCGCCAGGGCTCTTGCCCGGTGATCACCGCCATTACCAGGGCAAGCAGCCCGGCAAAGACAGCCAGACCCCAGCCCAACATCAAAGTAATGGCGGTTATGCCGAAAAAATGGACAGACAGCCCGGGTGAAATTCCGGCTCGCAACTGCCAGAGAAAACCCAAAACCACTGCCGCACCAAAAAAACTGTGCTGCAGGCCCTGATCCGCGCGCAAACGTTCCCAGTCGGCCTGCCGGAAGGCGAACCAGAGGCCAACAAGGAACATCAGGCTGGCGATCAGCACCTGTCCGCCCGGAAGCAAATTATCGGTCAGACCCATGATTCAGCATCCCCTGATTCTGGTGAGCGGCGGCGCGATGTCACTGCCACCGATTATTATGGCAGCGCCCGACGCGCTTACAACAGAGGAAGTCGGCTTAGCGTGGCGAGACGTCAGTAAATCAGTGGTTCCATTTAACGAAAAAGAGGCTGAAAAATGACCAAACCCGGCTTTTCCGCCGCAGGACAGACCTAAGTCCGGCAGGCTGCTAGACTGCGCGGAAGTTCTTCATGGCAAGGAAACCGCATGGTTCACAGAAATACCAACGAGCAGAGGCTGCAGGAGGAATGGCAGGCACTCTGGCTGGCTTTGAGCTTTATTACCCGGCTACCCATGCTGGTTGCCATCGACTATTCGCCGGCGTTGATGAACCGATCCAGCGTTTACTTCCCTTTGGTCGGGTTGTTGCTTGGTGGCCTTTACGCCGGGCTTTTCAGCATCTTGTCCCTGCTTTGGGCGCCATTGGTCTGCGTATTGCTGGTATTGGTCTTCCATCTCTGGATCACCGGTGCCTTTCACGAAGATGGTATGGCCGACAGTATTGACGCCCTGGGCGGTGGCTATACCGTCGAGGCTCGGCTGAGGATCATGAAGGACAGCCGTATCGGCACTTACGGCACGGTGTCACTGGTACTGGCTCTTGCGCTGAAAGCGGCCCTGCTTTTGTCCGCCCCCCAGATCTGGCTGGCTCTGCTCATCAGCCCCTGCGCCGCCCGGCTCACGCCGCTCATATTAATGCGATTCATGCCTTACGTGAGCGACCCGGACAAAAGCCGGACCAAACCCGTGGCAGAGAGCTTTTCCACGGCCCGATTAATAGCCGCCAGCCTGTTTGTGCTGGCAAGCTGCCTGTTACTCAGTATTTGGGCGCCCAACCTTGTCATGGTCGCGGCCATCGCGATCGCGGCCGTCGCCTGGCTTTGGGGCCGAAATCTTGATCGGAACCTGGGCGGATACACCGGCGATGCCCTTGGGGCCAGCGTCGTGTTTGCAGAACTGGGGATACTGCTGGGGCTGGCAATCCTGGCGTCCTAAAAGTTCCGCTTGCCTTGTAACCACTCAAGCGGCAACTCGTACTGGTCATCGGCGTTGCTGACATAAAGCACGTCGTCAGTGATCATCAAGCCCCAGTCAATGGTGCGATTAATCTTCGCACACAGCGCAGTCAGGGGTTCCTCAGGCAAGGCTGCAATATGCACATTCTTCTGTTTCGCCACCTTTGGCAGCACTTTCGGCGCCCAAACCCTCGTGTTGCCATACACCAGCAAAGAAACCCTGTCGGCGCGGCGTGAACACCAGATCAGTCGATCAGCGTCCGGCTGGCCCACTTCAATCCAGTGCTCGATGCGGCCATCCAGACTGGTTTGCCAGAGGGCGGCTTCGTCCACCTCCGACAGGCCCCGGCCGAACGTCAGGTGCTCGTGATACCAGAGGCCATAGGCCAAAACCCGCGCGGCCAGGCGCTGTTCGGTTTCAGAGGGATGGCGGGCCACCGTCATCCTGGGGTTGTCGTAAACTTCCCGGTCAAGATCCGAGAGGTTCAGATTTACCTTATAAGGAGTCGCCTGCAGGGCCATGTTTTTATCGTCCGATTAAATATAATTACCTGATTCTACGCTAAAAGCTCTGTCCTGGCTTAGATGATTTCCACCCGTACCGGATCTGGCTGGGGTCCAGTGACTGCGGCACGCCGGTTGTAACAAAGGTTCAGGATTTTGGCGCTTTTGGCGTCTGCTCACGGTTGAATTCTTTGCACCACACCTTCATTTATTCTGTTATGCAGCCAGGTAGTGGCGGTTGCATATCTCGCAACTATCTATGGCTTAGGCAACAAGGAGGCTTAACCATGCAAGTCAAAGAGGTTATGACAACACGGCCACAATATCTCAGCGCGGATGCAACCATTCAGGAAGTCGCCCAGACCATGCGGGACCTCAACACCGGTTTTGAGCCACTGGTCACCAACGACAAGGTGGTAGGTGTGGTTACCGACAGGGATATCGCCATTCGCGGCTTCACCGATGGTAAAGCTCCGGGAGACAAAGCCAACACCATCGCCACCGAAAAAGTACTTTACACCTACGAAGACGAGGACATAGAAGCTGTTTGCCAGAATATGCACGATCAGCAGGTTCAACGCTTACTGGTTCTGAACAATCAGGACAACAAGGATTTGGTGGGCATCGTCACTCTTGGTGATATCGCGGATAAATGTAAAGACGAAAAAATGGCGCAGAAGATAGTGAATGCAGCCCGCCACTATCACTAGGCCGCTTCAGTGATAAGAGTGACAGGGACGATATTATAGAAGCTGTCGCCAGTGCTCAGCCCCCGCTTGGTTACCGTTCAAGGGGCCAGGCGGTCAGGCTGCTCCGTCATGTCCAGAAGGGCTTGGCGGACCCTGTCTCGCAATTGCACTGCCGACTGCCAGTCATCTCCTTCCGGCTTGATCGCCTCCCCCACGACAACGTCTATTGGGCCCGGGCGCGGATTCCAGCGATCTGCGGGTAATTTCTGTCGGGTTCCCCTCAAGGCGATCGGCACTACCGGTTTACCCAGCACCGCCGCCGTCATGAAGGCCCCCATGTGAAAAGTCCGTAAGCCCGGCGCGGCGTCAAAACCGCCTTCAGGGAAAAACATCAGGCGCCGGCCTTCAGCATGCTCGGCAATTCTGCGTGAAGCCTTTACGCTGCTCTGGCCCGTGGTGCGATCCACTGGTTCCACATCCATCAGGGTAAGGAATCGCTTCAAAACCCGGAACCGCATAAGCTCGGCCTTGGCCACAAAACTGATCGGCACAGGGATCAGCGCAGTGATCAGCAAAGAGTCCACATAACTGGCGTGATTCGAAACAACGATACAGCTCTCAGGCAGCGACCGGAGCTTTTCCACGCCCCGGACTTTGAGGCGGGTACCCGTCAGCAGGGCCAGAAGCCGGGCACCCTGGTGGACGACTTGCCAGCGCAATCGGACGCCAGGCACCAGATTGACCAGAATAAGCACACCCAGACCGACCAGCACCATCATCAGCCAGCTCCAGCCGGCATAAAGGCCTCGGGTGCCCGTACGCCAAACACGCAGACCCTGCTGGCGCCAGCTATCCCGCCCGAGTCGGGCCAACTGACGCCAGACCGGCAAGGCCTTTCGCTCCAGTTCGCCCTGCTCATAGCGCTTGCGGCAATCATTCCGGCGCAGCTTGCCACTGGATGTCTTGGGCACCGTCCGGGGTGGCACGATGATCACCTCGTCCACATCAATGCCCAGGGAGTCCATGGCCAAGCGGCTTATGTCATTCTTCAACTTGCCAAGGGTGTTCTTGTCGGTTTCGTGGCTCTCGGCGACCACCACCAGCTTTTCGCCTTCGCCCTCCCCGAGACCGGACCCGAACGCCGCCACGCAGCCACTGCGCACCAGGTCGAGTTCGCCAATAAGCTCCTCAATCTCGCCCGGATACAGGTTGCGGCCGGCCCGAATAATCAGGTCCTTGCTGCGACCGCTAAGGAAAAGCTCCTGGTCCGCGATATAGCCCCGGTCGCCGGTATTGAGCCAGTCGCCGTCAAACAGATCTCTGGTTTGCTCCTCGTTGCGGTAATAACCGCGGGTCGCGGAAGGGCCGGTAAACTGCAACTCGCCTTCGTGGCGCTCCGGTCGCTCGTCGCCTTTGTCATCAACAATACGAATACGATGATTGGGGATGACTTTGCCGCAGGAAACGAACCTCAAGGCTGTCTCCTTACTCTGGCTATCAGCCGGCACCGCTTCTCCGGTTTTCTGGAATCGATCCCGATCGATATGATCAATAATCGGCTTCCGGGGCTTTTCCGGAAATGTCAGGGCCACACAGTTTTCGGCCAGGCCGTATACCGGTGCCATGGTCTCGGGCCTGAAACCAATGTCGCGAAAACGCTGGGTAAAACGCAGCACTGTGTCCGGACTGACGGCCTCGGCACCGTTAAACGCCACCCGCCAGGAACTCAAATCCAGGCCTTCCAGGTCTTTATCATCAAGCCGTTTGAGGCACAGCTCGTAGCCGAAATTGGGCGATGGCGACAAGGTACCGCCAAATTGCGAAATAGCCCAGAGCCAGTGTCGTGGCTTGGTGAGAAACAGCAGCGGCGACATGACAACCAGATGCATGCCGTACCAGAGACTGGACAGACAGGTGCCAATCAATCCCATGTCGTGGTATAGCGGCAGCCAGCTGACAAAGACGTCATCCTGGTTCACCTGCAGCACTTCGTTGCAGGCTCCAATATTGGCAAAAAGATTGGTGTGACTAAGCATAACGCCCTTGGGATTGCCCGTGCTGCCCGAGGTGTACTGCAAAAAGGCAATGTCGTCGGCGTCAACGCCGGCAATCGGCCGATCCAGCGGTTTTACCCAAAGGTCGTCCGGCGTCACCACATGTTCAAGACTGGGCACAAGCCCCTTGATTACCGAGGCCAGTTTTTTGGCCTCAGGGACGGTAATCATTACCCGTGCCTGAGCGTTGTTGAGGATGGCGGCCTGCCGACGCAGATGCTCCTCGAGCTGGGAGGCACGCATGGGTGGATACAAGGGAACCGGAATGGCATTGGCATAAAGCGCGCCGCAGAATCCGTGGAAATAGTCGTGCCCGGTGGGTAGCATCAGCGCGACCCTATCCCTTTGCTCGATATCATGCTGGAACAGGCCGTTGGCGACACGAAGCGCGCCTTTATGCAAGTCGCCAAAACTGAGGGGTTCCACCTCGTCGTAGCCCTTGACCCAGTGCAGGTAGGTCCGATCCGGATGCTCACGGGCATGCCACTGAAGCGCCTCCTGGAGGGTTCTGAAATCAGGAACTGTAAAATGCTCCCGGTCAGCTTCGGTTGTCTCCACGCTCTCCAGAGAACCGCTTTCAGACGCTTCAGGCTGGCGCGGCTCTTCACCGCGCACTCTCATGACTTCGTTGAGGATATCGCGCGGTGTGTCGGCATCGCTGAGAACCTGTTCCGGCAGCTGGACGCCGAATGTGCGCTCCGCCGTCACAAGCAACTCGGCCCGGCCAAGGCTGTCGAGTCCAAGGTCACTTTCCAGCTGACTGTCCAGGCTGATTTCCCGGCGGCGCTCATCACCTTCCGTCATGGTCTGTGCCAGGATGTCTGAAACCGCCGCCAACATGGCATCTTCCGCAGTCTCCCGCTTTCCCTGTTCCCTCATGGTGTCTCCGGAATCCAAAGTTAGGAAGCTTTACTCATACTGATCGATACCCGGTACGCTGACAACCGGGTACCCTTTATGCTTAAGTCGTCAGGGATTAGGAAAAAAGGCTCCGAATCGGTAGTTTTCGGCTTGTTACCCTGAAAACATTGAATGGATTGTGCAATATGGCCCGAACCCCGCAAACCACAATGGCGAAACCCTCCGCAAAACCCGTCGCTTTGTGGTCCTGGGCTCTCTATGACTGGGCCAACAGCGCTTTTTTCACCATCATCCTGACGTTCGTTTTCGCCCGCTACTTCGCCCAGGGCGTGGTTGATGACGAAGTGGCCGGCACTGAATACTGGGGCAACATTGTCGGTGTTGCCGGCATCGTGGTCGCGATACTGGCGCCAGTCCTGGGCTCCATTGCCGACAAATCGGGACGACGCAAGCCCTGGCTCATCGGCTTTACCCTTCTGTGCGTGGTCGCCTGTGCCATGCTCTGGTTCGTTCGCCCGGACATCAGCGACTTCTGGCTGGCCGCCTTCTGGATCGGCATGGGCATTCTGGGGGCGGAGTTTGCGTTTATTTTCTATAATTCCATGCTTCCGGAGCTGACGACATCAGACAACATCGGGCGTTGGTCCGGCTGGGGCTGGGGCCTGGGCTATGTCGGCGGCGTGATCAGCCTGGTTATCGCCCTGTTCGGTTTTGTCGAGGCCGACCCCGCCTTCTGGGGGTTCGATCAGGAAGAAGCGGAGCATATACGGGCGACCTTTGTGCTGGTCGCCGTCTGGTACCTTTTGTTTGCCCTGCCGATCTTTTTCTTTACGCCGGACCGCCCCAAATCCGGGCTCACGGCCTGGCAATCCACTTATGAAGGGATCGGTCAACTGAAGGAATCCCTGGCCAATGTTCGGAAGTACCGCCACATCGTACGATTTCTGATCGCTCGCATGCTCTACACCGACGGCCTGGCGACCATTTTCACCTTCGGCGGCGTCTACGCCGCCGGCACTTTTAACATGAGCACCACCGAGGTATTACAGTTCGGCATTGCGCTCAATGTCACAGCGGGCCTGGGAGCGCTGGCGTTTTCCTGGGTTGACGATGCCATTGGTGGCCGTAACACCGTGCTGTTGGCACTGATCGGCCTGGCCTCAAGCTGTGCCGCCATTTTGCTGGTTCAGGACATTACCTGGTTCTGGGCCTTCGGCATGCTGCTTGGTATTTTTGTCGGTCCGCTGCAATCCGCGAGCCGATCCTATCTCGGACGGGCGGCGCCGGAGCACTTGCGGGCCCAGATGTTCGGCCTGTTCGCATTCTCCGGCAAGGCCACGGCCTTTGCCGGCCCACTTCTCGTGGGCGCCGTGACCGCCGCGACCGGCAGCCAGCGCTGGGG
>JAGXLV010000156.1 GCA_018334495.1 Oleiphilaceae bacterium | reverse complement strand
TCAAGGTAAGTACCCTGGCGGTAAAAGAGGCGGGCGCGGGCAAAAGGATCCGTGAGTACCAGGGCCGAGGCGAGACCGTGCTGGCACTGGGTGATTCCCGACTGCTCCGCTATGCCGATATCGGCGTTGGCCTGTTAGCGCCGTCGTCGTCCTGGCCCGCCGATGCTCACATGATCACCAGAGATCCGCTCGATACTTTCTGGCGACTTTTGAGTGGGGTGGAGCAGGCGCGACTCATGGCGAACCAAAGTGTTCAGATGGCCAAGATAGACGCTTTTACCGGCTTGATGCTAAGTCTCGAACCCATGAACAGGCAGGTAATGGGGCGCATCCGGCTGGCGGCCGACCTGGCCAGTTTCACCGCACTGGCGAATGGCTGTCGTCTCGCCCGTTACAATACCGGATTGCCTGCGGAACTACTGGACGACCCCACGCCCTGGCATGCCATGGATCCGGACCTGGTCATCCAGCGGCTGAAACACAAGCGCGAACGCCAGCCCGCCCTGCCGTCGCAGGGCGAAGGCGGCCCCTCGTTGCTGAAGTTCTGGCTCGACGAAATGCGCAATCCTTTCACTCCGGCCCTGATGGCCGGCACCGGCCTCGCCGCACTGACCGGCGCTCCCGGCGATGGCGTTCTTATCTCCGCGGTAGTGGGCATAAACGGTCTGGTTGGCGGGTTGCAGCGCCGCAAAACCGACCGCCAGCTCAGATCCCTCGGAATGAGGTCCGACACCACCCTCCCGGTCGACCGTGACGGCGAACCCCACACTCTCGCACCGGAGGAGTTACAGCCGGGTGACGAGATCCACCTGTCGGCAGGAGATCTGGTGCCGGCGGATGCGCGCATTCTCAGCGCCGCGACGCTGGAGGTCGATGAATCGTCTCTGACCGGTGAGTCTCTGCCGGTCAGCAAATCGCCGGAACCCTGCCAAAGCGCCAATCTGGCCGAGCGCCATTCCATGTTGTACGAGGGCACCACCCTGGTTGAAGGTCAGGCTCATGCTGTGGTGGTGGCTGCAAAAGCCTTGTCTGAGTCCAGCCGCGCAGACTACATGACGCCCTCCCGAGCAAGCGGTGTCGAGGCCCGACTTGATCGACTGACCCGGATGACCTTGCCGCTGGCGGCATTTTCCGGACTTACCTTGCTCCTCAGCGGTCTCTCCCGACAGCGACCGGTACAGGAAGTCATAAGTTCCGGCGTAAGTCTGGCGGTGGCGGCCGTACCTGAAGGCCTTCCGATCCTGGCGACCCTGTCGCAGCTGGCGGCGGCCGGGCGTCTGAGTGAGCAGGGCGCATTGGCGAGAAACCCCCGGGCGGTGGAGGCGCTCGGCCGAATGACGGTCCTGTGTGCGGATAAAACCGGCACCCTGACAGAGGGCAGGCTGGCCCTGCGCTACGTAACGGTGGCCGGAGAACAGCAACGGGTGGAGGCACTGGACGAGCGTGCCGGCGAAATTTTGTTGATTAGCGCCCTTGCCAGCCCCGAAACCCAGGGCGAGGAGACCCTTGCTCATGCCACCGATCAGGCTCTTAACGAAGCGGTCAGACAGCATGAGTCGGACATCACCCGGGCGGCATCCAGTTGGACCCGTGAGAAGGAAATGCCGTTCAGCACCAGGCGGGTGTACCACGCCACCCTGGTTCAGCAGGGCAAGCGCAGGCGAATCTGTATCAAAGGCGCGCCGGACGAAGTGCTTGAACGCTGTAACCGCTGGCAGCAGGAAGATGGCACTGTCACCCGGATGGATGCGGCACAACGGGACGACTTCAAGGCTCGGTTTCATGACATGGCCCAGCAGGGCTTGCGTATTCTGGCGGTGGCTGAGCGTCCGGCAAGAAGCCTGAAGCTTGACGACGAAAAAGTGGCACGCCTGATTTTCAGGGGCTTTGTTGCCCTGGCTGATCCGGTCCGGGCCGCCTCGAAAGAATCCGTCGACAGGCTGCGCAGCGCCGGTATCCAAACCAAAATGATTACCGGAGACCATCCGGAAACAGCCGCTGCTATTGGCCGGGACCTGGGCCTGGATGACGAGGCCGGAGTGTTGACCGGGGATCAGATTGATGGAATGTCCAATGACGAGTTGGCGGAATCGGCTCGGGTTACGGCCATTTTTGCCCGGGTGACGCCGGCCCAGAAAGCCCGCCTGGTTCAAGCGCTGCAGGATGCCGGGGAAGTGGTGGGCATGACGGGCGATGGTGCCAACGACGCGGCCGCCATTCGGCTGGCGGATGTGGGTATCGCCCTTGGTCGTGAGAGTAGCGAAGCCGCACAGCAGGCGGCCGATCTGCTGGTTGTTGACCCTCGCATTGAAACCATTGTGAACGCGGTTCAGGAGGGCCGGGCCCTGTGGAATTCGATCCGCGATGCGGTCAGCCTCCTCGTGGGTGGCAATATGGGAGAAATCGGCTTTAACCTGCTGGCAGGCATCTTTGAGGGGGGATCGCCCCTGAACCCGCGGCAACTGTTGCTGATGAATTTGCTCACGGATACTTTTCCAGCCCTTGCGGTGGCCTTGCGCAAGCCAAAAAGACCGGACGCTCAAAGTCTGATGGCCCAGGGCCCGGAGTCGGCGCTGGGAGAGTCGTTAACCCGGGAAATCCAGTGGCGAGCAGGACTGACAACCAGCATGGCCACCGGAAGCTGGGCCCTGTCGCGGTTAATTCAGGGCCCGGAGCGCGCGGCGACGGTTGGCATGCTAACGGTGATCGGCGGTCAACTGGCCCAGACCATTGTCGCCGGTGAGGCATCACGAGACGCGGTCGTGACATCCGCTGCTTCCATGGCGGCGCTGGCGCTGGTTGTACAGACGCCGGGCCTGGCAAGAATGTTCGGATGTTCACGACCCGGACTGGTGGGCTGGTCTCTGGTTTGCGGCTCGCTGACCTTGTCTTACATTGGCAGCCGGTACCTGCCTTTTGTCGAGAAAACCAGCAGGCAGTGGGAGCAGGAACTGATTGAACGTGTAGGGCGCTGGATTACTGAGGATGATCACCAATAGGCGTTTCATCCTCTGGGGCAAAATGTCGCTGCCGGACATTTTCCAGATGGCGCATCGTGCGATCAATATCCCGGTGAGACATGAATCGACGGAATTCCGTGAGCGCCGGCCCGGCCAGTTCCTTGCGGGCGTCCCGATCAAAATA
>JAGXLV010000155.1 GCA_018334495.1 Oleiphilaceae bacterium | reverse complement strand
GCGTAGTCGGAAGGCACCATCTTCCGGTTTGAATCCAGAGTGAGCAGTTTCCAGAGCGCCGGCGCGATAATGGACAGGCCCCGCGCGGCCAGATTTTCCATATAAGCCGGCGAGCTGGTCCGGGGCTCCAGGGCGGATGAATCCAGCAGTACCGCCTGAGCGCCGAAGTCGGGGGTTTCCTCGATCCAGAAAATCACGTCTGCCAACCGGAAGGACTGGGGCCAGACATCCTCCGGCTTTACACCGGCGTCCTGATAGTCCTGGATCATCTGGCGGGCGTAGTCCTGCTGGCTGTAATTGCCTTCATAGGGCATATCAACCACAGGTGTTTTCAGCTCGGGCATGAATTTTACTCCCAGGGATGCCAGCAATTCAATGCTTTCTCCATGGCTGAGCAGGGTGCCACGACTGGAGTACAAATCCGTGCGCCAGGCTGCCGTGCCGCCCAGATAGGCTTCGGGTGTTGTCGCCATCGGGTCATGGGCGTCCATTTTGCCTTGCAGGGATTTGAATTCGGCCAGGGTGATATCGCTGGTGCGACATTCGGCTCTGGCGGGAATTCCGGCTTCAGGGTTGGCGGCAATGAAGGGTTGCGTGCATTTGGCATTCAGTTCGGGAACGGTGACGATGTTGGTGGTGGTGTGCAAATCCGCCTGGGAATGACGGCAGACCAGTTCACGATCCTTGGTGAAGGCCACGTCGCACTCCACGATGCCGGCACCCATTCGCGCCGCTGCGACATAGGATTCCCTGGTGTGCTCGGGAAACTGGAGCGGCGCTCCGCGGTGGCCGATCGAGAAGTCGGAAGGCGTGACCCTGCGGGTACGGCAGGACTGCAGCGACCTTTTAAGTTCGCTGTCATCCATGTCATCTACAAGCCACAATGGGCGTGGCCCGAGAGAAACCGCGTATTGGCCGCCCTGACCGCCGGATGTTGCGGCAGTGCTCTTCGCCATTGCCGGTCCGCTGATGTCGTGAGATTGTTCGGCCTGAAGCGGAAGCGACATCAGGGCCAAAGACAGGACCATGCTCGGGAACAGAGGTGATTTCATAAGCCTGCTCTTTCAGGATTGACGACAGAGCCTTGAGTATCTCCGCCACAAGCTGCCCATTTCCATCGTTTTGTTTGAGTCCGTTTCGGAATGCGCCTTTCCTGTCCTTGATTCCTGGGCAGAGTCCCACCAAAATGCTGTTCAAATATACAGTCTTCGACGGTTGGCGTGTCTGATCGCTCAGGACAGCGAAGGGGTGGACAGACCATGAACCAGAACGTCAGCTTCGTCACCGTGCGCAGGCAGTTTGAATTTCGCAGCATTGAAGTTGGGCGCTGGGTCTCGGAGCCCGAGCGGGACAGGGCCGCCATGCGTTTTTACCAGGCCCTGAACGATTTGATGGCTGTGCTGCGCGGCCCGGAATCCCTGATTTCACTGCGCCAAACCCTGGGGCTGCAGTTTGGCATCGGTGGCAGGCCGGGGGTGGCGGCCCACTATATTCCAGCAACCCGGCAGTTGGCGCTGGCTAAAAATGCCGGTGCCGGCAGCCTGGCTCATGAGTGGTTTCACGCGTTCGACCATTACATGGGTGACAAAGCCTTTCCCCAGGCCAGCCGTCATCAATTTGCTTCCAGCGCCTGGCTGGACAGTAAAACCATGAAGCCCCATACCCTGAACGAATTACTGGCGACATGCCTGAAAACCGTTCTGCTCAGCGAGGATGGTGCGGCGCCAAGTGAGCTTTTCCGGAATTCCAGCCGGGCAGACAAGGCGCTTGGCACCTTGTATTACGCGCGGCCGGAGGAACTCTGTGCCCGGGCGTTTGAAGCCTTCGTGGAGGATGCCCTGCCCGGCAGTCACTTCCTGGTTCGGGGAACCCGCCATTCCCGTGATGCGAAAGAAGGGCTGTACCCGAGTGGAGAGCATCGGCAAACGATTAACCAGGCCTTCTCACAATATTTTGCGTCTCTGGGCGGCGCCCTTTACCGCCAACAGGGCGATGTGGAATGACCACAATCGCCCACCATGAAGACAAAGAAATAGTGCGCCCCAGGGGCCGGTCTACCATCTTCAGGCAGGTTGTCGTCAGGCCGCTGGTATCGGGAGTGGAATCAACCAAGAGCGGGCACCAGCAGAAGTACGCTGATCGCCGCAAACGCAAACCATTGCTCCCGCCAGTTCAGCCACTGACTCAGCAGCGCCACCAGCAGCCAACCGGCCTCGGTAACGCCAGCCCCGTTTGTTACTGCATTATAAGTAAGAGGCGAATCGGGCCACTCTCAGCGACAACAGCAGGCTGCACAGCCCTGCACATCTCGCCTACAGGATCGAATCGTCGTTACCTCATTGTAAGGCTATCACTCGTTTGCCTTGCCGGGAGCTTGCCCAATTGACAAAACAGAAGTCCGAGGAGCCCTTTGCTCTTTTTTTTGCGTAGCTGGCGAGGTCCGAGAGTTGATCAGCCGTCAAATTCTCATCCGGGCCCACCTCCACGGTACCCGCTGCCAGGGAAACCAGTGGGAAGCGGTTGGGCCGACCGTTTCTATCCTCGGATTCAATAAACCCGTTCTTCAATACGCTGTTACTGTAAAAGCGCCGACTTCGTTCGACGAACAGGGCTTGCACGGTACCAGTGCTGGAAGGGGCCGAGGGCGAAGAGCTGATTACGACAAAATCGTCCCCGCCGATGTGCCCGATAAAATCATCATCGGCACTGAAACTCTCGATTAGAAGTTCAGCGAGCAGAAGAATGACTTGGTCGCCGACTCGGTAACCGAGAATATCGTTGAGGGGCTTGAACATATTGATATCAAAATATATTAGTGAAAAGGGCCGTTTCTCGTCTGTGCGAACGGCCAGCGTCTGTTGAATGGGCACATTGCCTGGCAGTAGGGTGAGGGGGTTGGCATAACGGGCACTTTCGATCTTTCGTGCTGTGATCTGTTTGAGTAGTGACCGGGTGGATCCTAACCCGGCGTACGCTCCATTCCTGGTCACAATAAAATGCTGTTTGAGATAGTGCGCATCGTCATTGATCAGCCTCTCACTGACTTGGTCAAGCGCCATGTCATAGTCCACAACAACGGCATCGGGACTGAGCATATGGGTAACAGGGCGCTTTTCACACAACGCCCGACCATAGGGCGTGCTGAACGTTTCCAGAACCCGCCACTTGTGAATAAGGCCAAGAGGCCTGCCGTTATCCACGACCGGCAAG
>JAGXLV010000154.1 GCA_018334495.1 Oleiphilaceae bacterium | reverse complement strand
ATCCCCTACCGCCAGGCCCAGCAGCGTGGCTTTTGCGAAATCGGTGTTATGGCTCATAAGCATCTCCTCAGTTGATGGGTTCAACTTAAGCCACACCTGCGTCAAATTACGTCGCATCAAGAAAGTTTCTGTATAACCTGCCCTGGGCCCCTTACGTCATAATCTGTCGCACCGCCCCTTCATACTGATTCCAGACATCGACCCAGGGGGATTGTCATGACCAGCCACAACGCGGATTTGAATAAAGACACCATTGGCGGCGCCAGCCTTTGTGGCTTCCAGGGTAAAACGCTCGACATTGACGAACCTGACATTTTCGCGCTGGATATCATCGATGCTCCGAATCTTGAAACCATCCGCTTCAAGCGCCTGAACTCCCTCAAAAGCCCGCACCTGGTGTTAAGCAACCTGCCCGCCCTGCGCCGAATTGTTCTGCCAGCGGGCCATCCCGGTGCCATTGTGCATGTCAATTGTGCGGCCGCTCCCCGGCCCTTTGTGATCGACGGCGCGGTCGGCGAGCTGGATGCAGCCTGGGATACCACACGATTCAGCATGGAGGCGGCGCCGGGAAAGCCACACTGGAGCCGGGTTGTCTTCTGCGCGCCGGCCCCTGACCTGCCCCAACCTGCCGGAAACGGCCTGGTTATTGTCCACGGCCAAATGCCTGACGGACTTGACCAACTTACCCTGGCAGAACGGCATGACTGGCTGCTGACCGGCGTCGCGGCACTGCGCCATATTCAGATCAACACCAGTGGCAAGGTCGTGCTCAACCAGCTTCCAGATCTTCGGACTCTGAACAGCTCCGGCCAGGGTCTGGTGCTGATGGCATCGGAAACACCGGCGCTCCATCGCCTTTCCGGCACCGGCAAGTCCTTGACCCTTCACCAATCCCGTAGCGGTGCGTCAAGGCTCACCATTGCGGATGACTGGGAGCACGCCGGAATTCACGACAGCCAGCTCAAGGAACTGGCCTTTACCAATGGCGCCAGCCTGACCCTTCATCATTGCGGCAGCCTGACCCGGGTTGACCTGCCCCTCGGCATGGAAGTGGAGTGCCGTGGCGCACTGCCTCCGCTATTGATGAACAGCGCCCGCTTCTATTTTGATGAATCCTCGCTGAACACCAGCCTGGAAAAATTCCGTGAGGGAGACGATGCCCACCTCACCGGCATCCTCTCGGTTCTGGCCAATGCTTATGAGCCGGAACAGGTGGTCATCAGCCTGCAAAAACTTCATGAGCTCTGCCAGCTCGGGGTTGCCCCTGATCTTATCTGGCGAACCCGACGTGAGCTGGCCGCCCGGCACAGTAATAACCGCCGCCGAAACAAGCGCCAAAATCGGCCGTTCACTGAGGCCGCCATGGTCAAGGCCGATCTGTATTGGCACTGGCGCTTCCCGGATGATCTGGCACCCCAGGGCTGGGAAGCCGACCTGAACCTGTGGCAGCACTGTCAGGCCAGCGTTCCACAAGCCCGGGACTATGGCGAGATTATCGTCTGTACCTGCTCCGATGAGACCGGGATGGATGCGTTGCTGCGCAAGGGGCTCGACAACCGATCCGATCCGGCGCTGTTCAACCTGGCCGTCGAGGCCATGGCCGAGTACCTGAAAAAGGGCCACGAATTCGTTCTCGACCGTAACCGCCGCCTGGGAAACAACCCGACGTTCCGGCTGGTTCGTTTCCTGTTCTGCCGGCATGCCAGCAACCACAGCAACCGGACAGCCATCGCCTTTTTGTGTGATGTATTGCCGCTCAATACGCTCGTCACGGAAATCCCGCCCGTGGTGCACATGGACCCGGGCCTGTTCCGGGGACAGCTCATGGCCCTCACACGCAGGCCCGAAGGCTGGTTCCGGGCGCGGATGGACAGCCAGATGTTCTACAACAACCGAGAACTGGAGGCGTATCGCCGCACCCTTATGCAGATCGCCCTGGCGCCCTGCACATCCGAGGACGAGGACGAGACCGACGATGAAAGCGAAGACGAACCCGTCACCGGAGCAACCTGTTCACTGTATGAAGGAGGAACCTGATATGACCCGTAACCCGACAACCCGTAACGCGACACCCAGCCAGATTCACGGCATTCTCCAGCACCAGCTCAGCCTGCTGGGAGATCAGCCGGAACTGGCCCATCACCTGCCGCCCATCATGCTCTGGGGGCCACCAGGGGTTGGTAAAAGCGCCATCATCCGCGATGTGTGCGACAAAGCCGGCGTGGATTTCATCGACATTCGCCTGTCCCAGCGCGAGCCCGTTGATCTTCGGGGCCTGCCCGTTCCCCGTGAAGACTCCGTAGACTGGCTGATTTCCGGCGAATGGCCGCGCGATCCGGATAGCCGCGGCATTATTCTGTTTGATGAAATTACCGCAGCCGACCGATCGCTGCAGGTGGCCGCCTAC
Organism: Oleiphilaceae bacterium; assembly: GCA_018334495.1. Taxonomy (GTDB): domain Bacteria; phylum Pseudomonadota; class Gammaproteobacteria; order Pseudomonadales; family Oleiphilaceae; genus Marinobacter. Next base: position 810 of record JAGXLV010000154.1, on the reverse strand, counting down.
GAGCTGATTCTCGATCGTCGACTTGGCAACCTGTACAGCCTGCCCAATGGCTGGCTGGTGGTTGCCGCCGGCAATCGGGCTGAAGACCGCGCCGTCGCCCAAACCTTCTCCAGCGCCCTGGCCAACCGCTTTTGCCACCTTGATATCGAAGCGGACCTGGACAGCTGGTGCCAATGGGCCGCCGCCCACCAGGTGCACCCGGATATCATCGGTTTTGTCCGTTTCCGCCCGGAATGCTTCTTCAATATGAACGGCAACGTCGAACAGGGCTGGCCCAGCCCACGCAGCTGGACCCGTGTTGCCGATACGCTGGCCCATGCCCACCACGGGCTGGACGAAAACACACTGGCGCTGATGGTTCAGGGACTGGTGGGTTCAGCGGCGGCCACGGAATTTCTGGCGTTCCGCCGATGGAGCAAGGAACTCCCGGATATTCCCGCCCTGCTTCGCGGCGAATGCCCAATCCAGGTCCCGGCACGCGCGGACCAGCGCTTTGCCTTTTGCAGCAGCCTGGCCCACCACCTCTGGAAAGGCCCTGACAACCAACAGCAGAAGCGGTTGGACCAGTTCTTCAGGATCAGCGAGGCACTCAGTTCGGATTTCGCTACCCTCGCCCTGCTCGACGCCACTGCCGCCGGCGGTGATGCCCTGAAAGAACAAAAAGCCATGGAGGTATTTTGCCACCCGGCGTTTGAAGACTGGAGCAAGAGGCACGGAAACGTGTTCAGCCAGCACATGGACAAAGGGGAGAAAGTGGCATGAGTGCAGCCAAACGCTGTGAGCCACAACGGCCAAATGACGAAGACCAGA
>JAGXLV010000153.1 GCA_018334495.1 Oleiphilaceae bacterium | reverse complement strand
GGCGCCACCGGCTCAATAAAACGCAGGCTTTCCAGGCCGTAGTTTGCCAGGACCGGTCCGGGTCCGGGAGACACGAACAGCCCCGCCGCCGCCGACAGTACAAAATAGCCATGGGCGATGCGCTTCCCGAACTGGGACTCTTTCGCCGCCAGGTCGTCGAAGTGCATGTAGAAGTGATCACCCGACAGGCAGCCAAAATTGACGATGTCCGCCTCAGTCACCGTGCGCCTGTGAGTCAGCAGTGATTCGTTGATCTGCAGGTCCTCGAAGTGGCGACGGAACGGATGGATATCGTATTCCTTTACCTTGGCGCCGCGCACGTACTCACGGGTGATGGCCGCCAGCATGTTGGGTGAGCCCTGGATAGCGGTGCGCTGCAGATAATGATGCACCGCACGGATACCGCCGAGCTCTTCGCCACCACCGGCGCGGCCTGGGCCGCCGTGCTTCAGCATGGGCAGGGGCGAGCCGTGGCCGGTGGATTCCTTGGCCGCTTCTGCGTCCAGCAACTGCAGGCGCCCGTGATAGGGTGCCAGAGCGGGAATCACTTTGGCAGCGGTTTCGGGGTCCCGTGTGGTCAGGGTCGTGACCAGCGAGCCCCGGCCTTTGGCGGAGTACTCAACGGCCTGCTCAATGGTCTCGTACGGCATGACGGTGGCCACCGGCCCGAAGGCTTCGATGTCATGAGCGCCGCCGTCTTTCTCCGGGGTCCGGCACAGCAGCAGGTGGGGCTCAATGAAGGCGCCCTTGTCGGTGCCGGCGCCTTCGGGACGGAAAGACGGGTTCTTGCCAACCACGCACTCGCTGGTCTTGAGCAGTTCGTCGATGCTGGCGTGGACGTCGTCGAGCTGGTCCATTGACGCCAGCGCGCCCATGCGAACGCCCTCAACACCAGGGTCGCCAACCTTGATTTTGCCCAGACGTTCCTTGAGCTTCTCGCACACCGCCTCAACCTGCGATGAGTGCACAAAAACACGGCGAATCGCCGTACACTTCTGACCGGCCTTGGCGACCATTTCCCGGGCGACTTCCTTGACGAAGATGTCGAACTCTTCGTGTTCCGGTTTGACGTCCGGCGCCAGTATGGCGCTGTTCAGAGAGTCGGCTTCGGCGTTGAACGGCACCGAGCGCTCCATCAGGTTGGCATTACGACGCAGTTTCAGGGCGGTCGCGGCGGAGCCGGTGAAGGTGACCAGGTCCTGTTCTTCCAGCAGGTCCAGCAGGTTACCGGTGCCACCGATCACCAGTTGCAGGGCGCCTTCCGGCAGGGCTCCCGACTCTTCCATCAGGCGCACAGCGGCCTGAGTGACATAACAGGTGGACGTGGCCGGCTTCACGATGCAGGGCATGCCGGCCAGAAAGGTGGGCGCGAACTTCTCAAGCATGCCCCAGACCGGGAAATTGAAGGCATTGATATGAACCGCCACACCGCCCCGGGGTACCAGGATATGGGTGCCGGCGAAATGGTTGTTCTTGCCCAGAGGCGTGACAGGGCCTTCATGGAGCACATTGCCGGAGGGCAGTTCGCGCCGCCCCATGCTGGCGTAGGAAAACAGGGTGCCGAAGCCGCCGTCCACATCAATGCCGTTGTCGCCCTTGGTAGAGCCGGTGTGCATGGACAGTTCGTACAGCTCTCTCTTGTGTTCCTGTATATACATGGCCATGGCTTTCAGGGCCAGCGCCCGTTGCTGAAAGTCCATTTCGAGCAGTTTTTTACCGAATTTCCGGCCGTAACTGACGGCCTTGGCAAAATCGGGCTTCTCGTCATGGGTATGGGCTATGATTTCGCCGTTGATGGCACTGGGCAGGGCCTTGGCGGGGGTTTCGCCCAGCCATTCGCCGGCAATAAAACTCTTGAGAACAGGCATGGAAAATAAGCTCCATCGATTGTCTTGGTAAGGGATTCGATTCGGATATCGGCGTTTGAATCAAACCTCGTCGTAGTCGAGAACGACCTTTGAGCTCACGGGGTAGCACTGGCAGGACAGGACATAGCCTTCGTCCACTTCGTAGTCTTCCAACGCAAAGTTCTGGTCCATTTCCACTTCGCCCTCGACCACTTTGGCCTTGCAGGTGGAGCAGACGCCGGCCTTGCAGGAGAACGGCAGATCTGCGCCTTCATCGTTACCGGCATCGAGAATGGATTTGGTGTTCCGCACCAGGTCGAATGTGATCTGCCGGCCGTCGGCCTTGACAGTGATTTCACTGACCGCTTCGGGGTCGTGGGTGACGTCATCCCGGTCTTTGCGGGGCTGGGGTATGCCGCCCACAGGGGTAAAGAGCTCGTAGTGGATCCTGCTCTTTTCCATGCCGTGGCGCTCGAGAGAGTCACGAACGGTTTCCGTCACCAGCTGCGGCCCGCACAGGAAAGCACCGGTAAGGTTCTTCACGTCCATCCAGTAATCGAAGAGCTTGTCGCACTTGTCGCTGTCGATCCGGCCGTTGTAGAGGTCGATGTCCTGTTCTTCGCGAGTAAAAATGTAGACCAGGTTGAAGCGGTCCATGTATTCGTTTTTAAGATCCTGAAGCTCATCCCGGAACATGGTGGTCGCCGTCGCCTTGTTGCCAAAGAAGAGCGTAAATTCACTCTTGGGCTCGGTTTCCAGCGTCGTTTTGATGATGGAGAGGATCGGTGTGATGCCGCTGCCGGCCGCCACGGCCATATAGTTGCCGGCTCGCTCGGGATCCAGGTCTATCGAAAAATGGCCCTGGGGCGGCATGACTTCGAGCGTTTCGCCCTCATGAAGTTCGTCATTGGCGAAGGTCGAAAAGCGGCCGCCCGGCACCTTTTTAACAGCAATGCGTAAATCCTGGTCCTTGACGCTGGTGCAGATGGAATAGGAGCGCCGAACCTCCTCGCCGTCAATCTGGGTGCGGACGATCAGGTGCTGACCCTGCTCATACCGGAATTCGTCTGCCAGATTCTCCGGGACGTCCAAAAAAAGCGAAACAGAGTCTCTCGTTTCAGGTCTGACCTCTTTAACGGTCAGCGGGTAAAATTTACTCATGATCGTATCCGCCCTAAATGCATTTGAAGTAGTCGAAGGGTTCGCGGCACGTTTTACAGCGATAATGTGCCTTGCAGGCCGTCGAGCCAAACTCGCTGAGTCGTTCCGTATCGTCGCTACCGCAGTTGGGGCAAACGATGGTGTCGGATTTGCCCAACAGACTCAATTTGCTGGAACTTCCCTGAGGCGGGGCAATGCCGAAGGCGCGGA
>JAGXLV010000152.1 GCA_018334495.1 Oleiphilaceae bacterium | reverse complement strand
CCATCCACCTTGCCGGTTGCGTCCAGGATGCCCGTTTCCGAAGGCACCAGAACCGAGCGGCCAACCATTGCCGATGCCTGCAGCGCCTGGGTGGAACGGAACTCGCCCACCATGCTGTCAACGCTGCCGGACAGGCCCTGCATTTCCTCAAGGGAGCTAAACTGGGCAAGCTGAGCGATAAAATCGCCGTTTTCCTGGGGCTTAAGCGGGTCCTGGTTCTTGAGCTGCGCGATCATCAGCTCCATAAACTCATTCTTGCCGAGATTATCTTTGGCTTCGCTGGTCTCGTTCTGAAGCTTGTACTGGCTCAGAATGTCCGATGCGGCAGTGTTGTTTACCGTGCTCATGATCTGTTCCTTATTGCGTCGCTACTACTGCCCAAGGGTCAGGATGCGCTGCATCATGGATTTAGCCGTATTCATCACGTCAATGTTCTGCTGAAAACCCCGGGAAGCGGACATCATGTCTGCCATTTCTTCCACCACGTTAACGTTGGGGTAAAACACATAACCGTCTTCATTAGCTGCCGGATGGTCAGGCTGAAAACGCATCTGAAGCTCGGCATCGCTCTCGACAATCCCATCCACCTTGACGCCGCCACCGGAACCCTCATTGCCGCCGAAGCCGAAGCTGGCGCCGCCCTGATTCATCATGTCCTGCTGCAAGGTGGCAAACACCGGCTTGCGGGCCCGGTAGGTCGTATCGGTGCTGGAACTGGCCGTTTCAGCGTTGGCGATGTTGGAAGCCGTGGTATTCAGCCGCAGCGACTGCGCGGTCATGCCGGAACCTGCGATATCAAAAATGCTGCCAAGTGACATATCAAATCTCCTGATTTACGGATCGCGGCTGAATTACTGGCCTGTGATGGCTTTGGTCAAGCCTTTGAACGCACCGTTCAGAAACTCAAAACTGGCCTGGTAGTCCATGGCGTTACGCATGAACCGGCTCTGTTCCTGCTGGGTATCCACCGTGTTGCCGTCAAGCGAAGGCTGGTGCGGCGTACGGTAAAGCATCTCGCCGCCCCCGCTGTCTGACCCGGTGTCCATATGGCCCTCATTTGATCGCGCCATTTGAACCCCCTGGGTGGTGGTTTCGGTCTGTTTCAATACGCTCTGAAAATCGATGTCACGGGCCTTGTAGCCCGGGGTGTCGGCGTTCGCGAGATTGTTGGCCAGTACTTCCGCCCGCTTCACACGAACGTTCATTGCCTGCTCATGAATACCCAGCGCTTTGTCGAAACTGATTGCCATTGTCGCCTCCAGACTGTTTTGGCTGGCACCGGTCTTTGTTCGCCGGGCACTACCTCTGACAAAGTAGGAAGCAACAGCAATGCCAATTCTTGCCAATCCCGCTTTTACAGGGGTTGCGAGGACGGGAAAGGGAAAAAAGACGGGACGATGAGCAAATCCTCGAAGGCAGCGCAGGAAAAGCGGCAAAGGTTTTCCTGTACGCCGGCAGGCTAACGCTGACCCCGGGTTGCCTTGTCCTGCTTTCCGGGTGCCAGCTCGCTAAAGATACCGGCTCGACCAGGCCACCAGCATGTCCGCAACATATTCTGCATCCACGGCTTTCGAGAGCAGGTGATCGGCATTATCCAGCGAAATGAAGCTTTTGGGATGCCTGGCGGCTTGATAGATGGCGGCCGCCTCGTTGATGTTCACAACCTGATCAGCCGGCGAATGGAAGATGATGAGTGCTTTTTTCAGGTTACCAATGTGGTCCGGCGTATTCCATTGCTCCAGGTCCTCCAGCATCTGTGACTTCACATTGAAACGCCGACCGGCCAGGGTCACTTCGGCCTCGCCGGCCTCGCGAATCTCGGCGGCCTTGCCCTCGAACAGATGCTCAATGTGATGGGCCGTAGACGGCGCCCCGATGGTGGCAACCGCCTCGACAGACTTCATGCGTTGGGCCGCCGCCAACACCGCGGCGCCTCCCAGGCTGTGACCGATGATCATTCGCGGCGCCTCGTAGTGCTCCCCAAGGAATTCCCCGGCCGACAACAAGTCTTCGATGTTGGAGGAAAAATTGGTATTGCCAAAATCACCGTCACTGCTGCCCAGCCCCGTAAAGTCGAAGCGCAAGACGCCAATACCGTGTTTCGCCAGGGCGCGCCCTATCCGGGACGCTGCCGCAATATCCTTGCCGCAGGTGAAGCAATGAGCGAACAGCGCCATGGCGCGAGGCTCGCCCTGGTCCGGCAACTCCAGTAAGCCGGCAAGATCATGGCCCTGGGCGTTTGCAAACTCGACTTTGGATCTTGTCATGTGTTTTTCCTTGTCCGATCAGGTAGTTTATTTTAGATGGGTCACAGGCGACGCCCTGAAGCTTTAGCACAGTCACAGCCTCAACGATCTCCGCATTTCTATTGCCATACGACCTTGAGTTAGAAGTCGCTTTGCGCTGTTAACCTAATAACAGGTTTGTTATGCAAACTTTGCAGCGGGTCCGGGCCGCCCCAGCAAGAATCCCTGTAGCTCGTTGCAGCCCGATGCAATCAACCAATCAGCCTGGGCCTCCGTTTCCACGCCCTCGGCAATCACCTCGAAACCGAGGCTATGGGCCATCGAAATTATGGTCCGGCACAACACCTTATCCTGTCCGTTATCCGGCAAGCCGGTGACAAAAATACGATCTATCTTGATGCGCTTGACCGGCAGCGCCTTGAGGTAGGCCAGCGAGGAGTAGCCGGTGCCAAAGTCATCCACCGCCAGCAACACACCAAGCGAACGGAAGCCTTCCAGAATCTCCAATGCCATTGTGACGTCTTCCATCAGGGCGGTTTCGGTAATTTCCAGCTCCAGATAACCCGGCGCAAGATCAAGGGCCTCCAGGACACCACGGATGTGCTCCACCAGCGAGGAGTCCGCCAACTGCCGGGCGGAAATGTTGATCGCCATGCGACCTGAAAAGCCCTGCTCAACCCACTGCTTCATGGTTGTGGCGGCCTCTTCGATTACCCACAATCCGATAGGGCTGATCAGCCCGGCCTCTTCGGCCACGGGTATGAATTCGGCGGGAGACACCATTCCAAATTCAGGGTGACGCCAGCGCAACAGCGCCTCATAGTCCACACAACGCCGCAATCGGTCAAACTGGGGTTGGTAATGGAGTTCCATCTGCTGGCGCTCGATGGCATGACGGAGATCCTTGACCATATCCTGACGACGCTGGATCTGCTCACCAAGATCCGAGGCAAAGAACTGTACTTTAAGATCCGCGGATTTCTTGGCCCGGTGCATGGCGATTTCAGCGTG